>JAQGKJ010000035.1 GCA_028290165.1 Bradyrhizobium sp.
GATCAGTGGTCCGGCCATTGGACCGGGGCCAGCGCCGATGAACTCGTGGGCCTTCATCGCAGGGGCCACGAACTCGCCTGCCACACGTTTTCGCATACAAGGTCGATCGATCTCGACGCGGCGGCGATGACCGCGGAGATGGAGAACAATCGCCGCTATCTGTTGGCGCTCGACCCATCGATCAGAATCGAGAATTTCGCGTATCCTTACGGCTTTGGATCGCTGTCGCACAAGCGGCGGCTCGGAAAAACATTCCGCTCGTCGCGCGGCATTCTCCCCGGCGTCAACAGCGGTACCGTGGACCTGCATTTTTTACGCGCCACGCCCTTGATCGAAGTGGAAATCGACCGCGAGGGGGTAGATCGTGCGTTCAAGGAAGCCGTCGCCAAGAACGGCTGGTTGATTTTCTATAGCCACGATGTGAAGGCGGTGCCGAGCCCCTACGGGTGTTCGCCGGCAATGCTGCGCCATGCCCTGGAAGCGGCCTCGCGCCGGAACGTCCCTGTTCTGAGCGTCGCACAGGCGTTGCGGCGGGCCGGCGCGTAGCGGGCGTTGTCGCGCGCGAAAGAGAGATCGGGCCCGCACTTTGCGGGCCGTCCCCATTGATCCCCAGCAGTCCGTCCTGAACGCATTGTTCTTGATCTGTTCATATATTTCGGCCAAGAGTCGACACTGGGGCGATTCCCTTTTGGGTGCCGGGCGCTCTTTTCGCGTGGGGCCGGCCGAAGCCATTGTAAGCGCATCGGGAATCACGGAGTTTGATTTTCATCTGGGGATAATCGTTCCGTGCCGCTCGCCTCCGCCTATCTTGAAAGCCTCAATCCGGAACAGCGGCGCGCCGTCGAGCATGGCACGACGGGGCCGGGCCCCTATGTGCCGCTGCTGGTGATCGCCGGTGCCGGCTCCGGCAAGACCAACACGCTCGCCCATCGCGTGGCCCATCTGATCGTCAGCGGCGCCGATCCCCGGCGCATTCTGCTGATGACGTTCTCGCGCCGGGCGGCTTCCGAGATGACGACCCGCGTCGAGCGGATCGCACGCAAAATACTAGGCGACCGTGCTGGCGCGATGACGGACGCGCTGGCCTGGGCCGGCACTTTTCACGGCATCGGGGCGCGCCTGTTGCGCGATTACGCCGAGCAGATCGGGATCGACCCGGCGTTCACGATTCATGACCGCGAGGATTCCGCCGACCTGATCAACCTGATCCGGCACGACAAGGGATTTTCGAAAACGAAAGAGCGGTTTCCGACCAAGGGCACGTGTCTTGCGATCTATTCGCGTTGCGTCAATGCGGAAACATCGATCGAACAGGTGCTCGGGTCGTCGTTTCCGTGGTGCTCGGGGTGGGCCACTGAGCTGAAGGAGCTGTTCGCGGCCTATGTGGAGGCAAAACAGCGGCAGAACGTGCTCGATTATGACGATTTGCTGCTGTACTGGGCGCAGACCATGAGCGATCGGACACTCGCCTCCGAGATTGGCGGCCGTTTCGATCATGTGCTGGTCGACGAATATCAGGACACCAACCGGCTACAGTCGTCGATCCTGCTGGCATTAAAACCCGACGGGTGCGGCCTCACCGTGGTCGGCGACGATGCGCAATCGATCTATTCATTCCGCGCCGCCACCGTCCGCAACATCCTCGATTTCCCTGGTCTATTCTCGCCGTCCGCCGACATCATTACGCTCGATCGCAACTACCGCTCGACGCAAACGATCCTCGCCGCCGCCAATGGCGTGATCGAGCTGGCAAGAGAGCGCTTTACCAAGAACCTGTGGACCGACCGGACGTTGGGAGCAAAACCTCAGCTTGTCACCGTGCGCGATGAGGCCGACCAGGCCCGCTGCATCGTCGAACGCGTGCTGGAAAACCGGGAATCGGGGACGCTCCTGAAGCAGCAGGCGGTGCTGTTTCGGACGTCCAGCCACAGCGGCCCGCTCGAAGTCGAGCTGACCCGCCGCAACATTCCATTCGTCAAATTCGGCGGCTTGAAATTCCTCGATGCCGCCCACATCAAGGACATGCTGGCGCTGTTGCGTTTTGTCGAAAATCCGCGCGACCGCGTGGCCGGCTTTCGGCTGATGCACCTGATCCCGGGCGTCGGCCCTACCTCGGCGCAGCGGGCGCTCGATCACATGGCTGACGCCACGGACCCGATCGCGGCGCTGGCGCAAGCGCCCGCCCCGCCCCGCGCCGGCGACGACTGGAAAATGTTTGTCGCTACTGTTGCCGACATCAGCCGTTCAAGCTGGCCGGCCGATCTCGAACGCGCCCGGCTCTGGTATGAGCCGCATCTGGACCGCATCCACGAGGACGCCGAGACCCGGCGCGCCGACCTGATCCAGCTGGAACAAATCGCAAGCGGCTACCCGTCGCGCCAACGCTTCCTCACGGAGCTGACGCTCGATCCGCCGGATGCGACCAGCGACCAGGCGGGCGTGCCGCTGCTCGACGAAGATTACCTGATCCTCTCCACGATCCATTCCGCCAAGGGCCAGGAATGGAAATCGGTGTTCGTGCTCAACGTGGTCGACGGCTGCATGCCGTCGGACCTCGGCGCCGGCACTTCACCGGAGATTGAGGAGGAACGTCGCCTGCTTTACGTCGCCATGACCCGTGCCAGAGACGATCTGCATCTCCTGGTGCCGCAGCGTTTCTTCACCCATGGCCAGCATGCGCGCGGCGACCGTCACGTCTATGCCTCGCGGACGCGTTTCATTCCCGATCGCCTGCTCGGCCTGTTCGAAAAGACCGTTTGGCCGATTGCGGTTCCCGGTGCAGCGGCGCGCGCCGCGAGCGCGGGGCCTCGCATCGACGTCGGCGCCCGCATGCGCGGGATGTGGCGGTGACATTGAGGGCTGCGATGCGTAACCTGTCCGCCATGACCTCAGTCCACAGCGTCAAGACCGACGCCGGCGCTGAGGCGCTTTCCGTCCTGAATTCCGTGTTCGGCTTGCCCGGCTTTCGCGGCGCGCAGGAAGAGATCGTGCGGCATGTGGTAGACGGCGGCAATTGCCTGGTGCTGATGCCGACCGGCGGCGGCAAGTCGCTGTGCTATCAATTGCCGTCGCTCTTGCGCGAAGGCTGCGGCATCGTGGTTTCGCCGCTGATCGCGCTGATGCGTGACCAGGTCGCGGGCCTGCTTGAGGCCGGCGTCAAGGCGGCGGTGCTGAATTCGACGCTGTCGTTCAACGAAGCCTCCGCGGTCGAGGCGCGGCTTCTCGCCCGCGATCTTGATCTGCTCTACATCGCCCCGGAACGGCTATTGACCCCGCGCTGCCTCGCGTTGCTCGATCGGGCGAAAATCGCCTTGTTTGCGATCGACGAGGCGCATTGCGTGTCGCAATGGGGGCACGATTTTCGCCCCGAATATATCGGGCTCTCGGTTATCGCCGAGCGCTTTCCCGACGTGCCGCGCATCGCGCTGACCGCGACTGCCGATGAGCTCACCCGAAAGGAGATCGTCGAGCGGCTCGCCCTCGCCGGCGCGCCAAGTTTTGTCGCCAGTTTCGATCGCCCGAATATCCGATATGAAATCGTCACCAAGCAAAACGCGCCGACGCAACTTAAAACCTTCATCGCCGAGCGCCACGCAGGCGACGCCGGCATCGTCTACTGCCTGTCGCGCGCCAAGGTCGAAGACACCGCCGCCGCGCTGAGCAGGGACGGCGTAACGGCGCTGCCCTATCACGCAGGGTTGAATGCTGCCACGCGCGCGGGCAACCAGGACCGTTTCATCAACGAGGACGGGGTTGTGATCGTCGCCACCATCGCCTTCGGCATGGGCATCGACAAGCCCGACGTGCGTTTCGTGGCGCATCTCGATCTGCCCAAGAGCATCGAGGCCTATTATCAGGAGACCGGCCGCGCCGGGCGTGACGGCAAGCCGTCCAGCGCCTGGATGGCCTTTGGCCTGTCCGATATCGTGCAGCAGCGCCGCATGATCGAGGAGTCCTCCGGATCGGAGGCGTTCAAGCGGGTGTCGATCGGCAAATTGGACGCGCTTGTCGGTCTCGCCGAAACCGCGAACTGCCGGCGCACCCGCCTGCTCGGATATTTCGGCGAAATGCTTGAGACGGCCAAATGCGGCAATTGCGACAACTGCCTGTCGCCGCCGCTGCTTCGCGATGGCAAGGTGATCGCGCAAAAGCTGTTGTCCTGCGCCTATCGCACCGGCCAGCGTTTTGGCGCGATGCACCTGATCGATGTGCTGGTCGGCCGCGAGACCGAACGGGTCAAGCAGTTCGGGCATGACAAACTATCCGTGTTCGGCATCGGCCGCGAACTCAACGAGAAGCAATGGCGCGCCGCGCTTCGGCAACTGGTGGCGATGGGGCACCTTAAGCCCGACAGCGAGGCCTTTGGCGCGCTAAAACTGACGGAGACCGCGCGCGGCGTCTTGAAGGGCGAGACCGAGGTGATGCTGCGCGAGGAAACGCCGGGCACCCGCATTCGCATCAGCCGCGCCAAATCACGGCGCGGCGATATTGTTCCTGCATCCACCGCGCCGGGCACAACCGGCGACCCGACCCTGATCAGCGCGCTGAGGGCCTGGCGCTCGGAGGTGGCGCGCAAGCGCGGCGCGCCGGCCTATGTCGTGCTGCACGATTCCACCATCGACGGCATCGCGGCGGCACGGCCGGCGACGCTGACAGAGCTCCGCGGCATCCCCGGCATCGGCGACCAGAAGCTCGAGCATTTCGGCGATGAATTGATCGCGCTGGTGCAGGCTAGCCGCACCGGGGCGTGAGCGATGGTGGGCCGCGTTATTTTGTGGAACTGCCGACGACGGATTTTTCGGGATCGATCAGAAAAATCCAGATCAGCGAACCCGAGGCCAAAACGCCGGCGGTGACATAGAAGGGCGCGACCCAGGAGCCGCGCTCCACCAGTGCACTGAACACCAGCGGAGAGATCGAGGCGCCGACGGCGCCGACCATGTTCATGACCGCCGTAACGGTCCCGCTTGAGGTGCCGCCTACGTCCATCGGCACCGCCCAAGCCGGCCCCAACACCAATTCCAGGAAGAAGTTCGAGGCTGTCAGGCAGAGGATGGCCGTGATGGCGCTGTCAGTCGAGCCGGCTGGAATCAAGAGCAGCGCGGCAAGGAACAGCCCCGGCGCCGCCACGACGCGGCGCGCCAGTCGCAAATTGCCCGTCTTGCGAAGTACGTGGTCGGTCAGAAGGCCGCCGGCCAGATCGCCGACCATGGCCGAGATCAGCGGAAGCGAGGCCAGATAGCCGACCGAGTTCAAGGAGAGATGGCGAAATTCAAGCAGATACGTTGGAAACCAGCTGACATAGAAATAAGACCCGTAGAAGAAACAGCCATACGCCGCCGCGATAAACCACATGTTTGGTGACGTGAAAATCGCCCGCCACGGAACTTCCGACCGCAGCAACGTTGGTGCGCTTGTCTCTCCGTTCGGCAATGTCCCGCGAATATGGGCGAGTTCTGCGGCATTGACGCGCGCTTCATCCTCCGGACGATTGCGATAGAAGAAAAGGAAGATCAGAGACCAAGTGATGCCCAGCAGTGCGAAAATGTAGAAGATCCAGCGCCAGCCCCACGCGTTCAGGATGACAACCGCGAGCAGCGGTGTGATCACGACGGCGAGCCGGCTGAAGCAATGCGTCATGCCTTGCACGAATCCGCGCTCGGATTTTGGAAACCAGAGCTGCATCGCGCGGCTTGCCGTTGGAAAGGCGCCGGCTTCTCCCAAACCAAAGGCGAAGCGGATCGTAAAAAAAGATGTCGCGCCTGCCCCCCAGGCCGTTGCCGCCGTCATCAACGACCAGAACGGGACGATCGCTAGAAGGACCCGCTTCGGCCCGAAGAAATCGGCCAGCCAGCCGCCCGGAACCTGGCCCGCCGCATAGGCCCAGGCGAATGCGCTGAAGAACAGCGCGATTTCCGTCTTGCTGAAATTGAACTCCTTGGCAATGGCGGGGGCCGCAATCGAAATGTTGCTGCGGTCCATGTAGGTGATCATGTACATCAGGCTGATCAGTAGAAGAACGTACCAGCGGATATGGGTTCGCTTGGCGCTGGTGAGCTTGCCGGCCAGGCTATCGGCCGTAATGTCCGCGGGCATGAAACCTCCGTCGAATATTCTGCTGTGACGGTTTACCACCGTCTTTCTTTGCGGCCGGTCCCGGCTAAGGCACCCGTCGCGGAATAACCTATCGCAAAATCGAAGACCTACCTGCCGGCGGCGAGCTTGCTCGGCCGTTTGTTCTCAAGCGGAAGCGTCACCGGCTCGTTGAGTTCGGCCGACAGATCGGCGGCGATATAAAGCTCCATCACACGGCGTGCCTGTTCGGGCGTAACCAGAACCGGTCGATCCAAAGCCACCGCCTCGACGAAATGCACCGTTTCGGATGCCATCGGACCGGCATAGACATGCCCGACCGATTCGCCGGGCATCGTCGACATGGGAAACACGGCGCCATTCTTCACGGTGTTCAGCATCACGTCGCGATGGGTATCGTCGACCATCAGGGCGCCTTCGGTACCTACCATCTCGATCCAGGTGGACGAGAAGTTGGGATAGCCGGGCGGCAGGCTCCAGCCGCCACCGACGACGAAGCTGAGGCCAGAGTCCATGCTCACGGTAATCCATTGCAGATCGGGGATATCGTTCCCCGTCGACTCGCGCATCGCGCCGTAGTTCACTTGCGAATAAACGCGTACCGGTTTTGCCGGTTCGAGACACCAAAGGACGAAGTCGAGATCGTGGGTCGATTCCATGGCGGCCGGCGAAAGCTTGACGCGGCCGCTGATTTTCTTACCCAGGCTGCGCGAAATATGCCGGCTCACCAGAACGCTGACGGGCTTGCCGATGGTGCCGTCGCTGATGCACTGCTTGACGTAAGCGAATTTCGGATTGAACCGCTGCGAATATCCGATCGTGAATTTGAGACCGCTGGAGCGGGCGATGGAAATAAGCTCGTCCGCCTCTTCGAGCTCCAGCGCGATCGGCTTTTCAAGAAAGACGTGTTTTCCCGCGCGCAGAAAATCTCTCGCCATCGGAAAATGCGTCGTCTCGGGCGTCGCACAGACAAAAACCGCCGAAACCTCCTTGTTGTCCAGCAAGGCGCGATAATCGCCGGTTGCCGATTTGGCGCCGACCCTGGTGGCAACCTCCTTCAATCGCTCGGGGCGATTCTCGGCGATGTGCACCCCGCCCACGAGCGGGTGAGCGGCGCACGCCTCCGCCCGAATACCACCACACCAACCGGTGCCAATGACGGCGACGTCAATCTGATCCATTACGTTCTCCAACCCAGTTTCTTTTGCCACCTTTTGTTTGCGTGGATCCGGCCGGACGGTCCCTTGGGGCGCAGCTCGAGGTGTTTCTCAATCGACGGTAGCACAGTCTGCAGCAGGCCCCATGTCAAGTGGGGCCCGTCAGGAGCCGAGCCGGCACTTGCACCTTTTGCATTTTTCGGCGTTCGCAGGCTAGAATATGATTCTTGGGGCAACGACGCGGCATCGGAGGCTGTTATCCGAACGCGGTACATGGGGTCGGCACCGTCGTGCCGACGGGGAGGGGCTAATGCAAAATTTTGGAAAATTCTCACGCCTGCTGCTGGCAGCTATGAGCCTTGCGGCCGGGTTCATCTTTTCAACCGGGGCGATGGCCCAGGCGCTCAACTTCCGTTTTCAGTTCACGGGCAACATGAGTTGCATGCAGCCGGTGCCCGTCAGCAATGCCCCGATCGGCGGTTCCGGCTCGGGTGTTTTGAACCCGGACGGCAGCGTGTCCGCCGAGATTACCCAGTCGCTGCTGATGTTTTCGACCTCGCTTCATTTCGACAGCAAGCTCGGCTCGGGCCTGACCAGCGTGCCGGGAGGTACCGGGCAGGTGCGCGTTGCCGGGCGGCAGAGCCTGCGGTTTATCTGGAATCTGCCCAACAATACGCTTGTCGTGACGGTCGCGGTGCGGGGAAATTCGTGCTCGGCGAGCTTCCAGGCCAATCTGCATCCCGGAAAGAGCCAGTACACGTTCTATGACGGATCGATGTACCACTATTGCGGCCGCCCGGTCATGACGACCTCGACCTGCGAAATTCATTGACGGCCGTCTCAGGCCATCGCGGACGATAATCTCGAGGCAGGAATGCTTGTCGCGCGCGGACTCACATCGTGTCCGCGGCGACGGGAGCGGCCGCGGCGGCAGGAGCGAGGATGCTCAGCGCTACCTCGCCTACCGGCAGGTGGTCCGGCTGCTGGCCGGCACCCAGCGCCAGATCCATGTTGTAGGCCCCCAGCTCGCACATCACCTGCGAGGCGATATCGCCGAGCGGGATGAATTGCGTGGCAAGATATTCGAACTGGGCGCGCGCCTGACGCAACGTCGCTTTCGGCACGACGGCGTCGGTATCGCCAACCGCGGAATCCCGGTCGCCGCGCCGCACCGGCGGCAAGGTCGCCTCCGCGTCGCGCCCGGGCCTTGGCGCAACGGAACGGTCGCCACCCTCCTGACGTTCGGCCGTTTTGTCCTTGAGATAATTGATCCGGTCGAATGCGGAGCGAAGCTCGGCTCGTTTGGCTTCCAGGGAAGCTACCTTCTCCCTGAGCGCGCCCTGCTCGCGCTCGGAAACAGTCCGAAGCGCCGCAAGCTCATCTCCGCGCACCTTTAGCTGGACCTGAAGGTCAGCCCGTTCGCGATCAAAGGCAGCACGAAGCTCGGATGATTCCGCTTCACGCGCCGCCAGTTTTGCGGCGCCGTCGTCGCGTTCGCGCTCCATATCACCGCGAAGCTGGTCGCATTCTTCACCACGTGCCTCGAGCGCTGCTCGCTCCTGATCGAAGGCAACGCGAAGCTCAGACAGTTCCGCCTCCCGCGCCTGCAGCGCGGCGCGAAAGTTATCGCGTTCAGTCAGGATCGAGGATGCGAGATCGAGATGCCCATCGACGTCATGCTTGAGCTCCTCGCATTCGGCTTCCAGCGCATTGGCATGCTGGGTCAGGGTTTCATACTTGTATCGCCATAGATCCTCTTCATCGGACGCCGCGATCACGCGGGCGGTCAGAGTTTCCAGAAGATCGGATGCGCGGTGCAGATATGCCGCGTTGTACCCATTGGCCATCAGATCGGCAAACCGGCGCAGAAAGTTTACCGTTTCCGCGACATCGGGCGGCTTATCGGACGCCATGGAAGGGTCGGTCATGAAGCTTGCTTTCTTAAAGGCTTAAACGCGATTCGCTGGGCGCGCGGAGATACACGCGCCGCAGTCCAGCAAGACGAGGTCAGGCCAAATCGGACAGGTCCCGAGTCGGGAGCCTGATCGATCGGTTTGGCTTACAGGCGGTTTTCCAGCGGCAAAAATAGGGCATGAACGCTTGGAGACAATGAGCACATCGAAACGATCTGGCGCAGATTTCGTGAAAAGCGCCGCTCGCCGCGCCGAAACGCAAGCGAAGGCCAAGTCGCGGAGGGAGAGGAGCTGAGGCAGAACACTCTCCGTCAGGAAACCCACTTGCGAGGCTCAAGCAGGCCAAGCTTATGAAATAAGCCACCCTTCGACCGAGAGCAAATTCACAGCCGGGTGATGTGGTCTGCGGCGGCCGCAGTCGTGCTGCCGAGACGTCCACTAACCGATTTCTTCCTTTTGCGTTCTGGGCCAATCCAGCGCGCCTGACCCTCTCCGGAAGCGTCGCGGCCAACCTCGCTCTTTTGCGATCGTCGCTCAATCGGAGCGGACCCGGGGAATTGGATTTCCGGGCGGAATGCCCGCGCCATCATTGTGCGATATGGCGAGCGCCGCGAGCACTGTCCGGTTGCTGATTTCAAGTTTCTGATAGATGTGATGGAGGTGCACTTTGATGGTGCCGTCGGCAATATTCAGCCGCCGTCCAATTTCCTTGTTCGACAATCCTTCGGACACGAGATGCATAATCTGGCGCTCGCGGTCTGTCAGCACCGTCAGCACATTCTCTGCGATCGCGATGTTCTCTTGCGCCCGAGGCACGAGCGGATTGGATGAGGACAGCGGCAACAGCCTCTGGCCCTCCGCGACCTGCCGCAGGGACTGCAGCAGAATTTCGGGCGCCACGTCCTTCAGAAGGACGCCATAGGCGCCGGCCGCGGCCGACATAACCAGCTCGTGGTCCGCAACAGATGCGGTAAAAAAAACCAGCCGTGTGGCAAGATTCTCGGAGTTGGTGATGGCGAGGATTTCCAGCCCGGTCAAACTAGGCATTGCGATGTCGAGAATGGCGATGTCCGGCGCCAAATTCCGAAGCGCCTCGATGCAGTTCCGGCCGTCACTGCAACACGCGACAACTTCGAAGTCACTCTCTGACTCAAGTACGCGCGTCAGACCTTGCTGAACCACCGGATGGCGGTCTGCGATCACCACGCTGGTGCGACGCATGGGCAGTCCTCAGCCCGTCAGCCCCCCAAATTAAAACCCGCGCCCCCGCGCATTATTCCGCTTCCTGTTTAGACCTCCCCGGAGGTCCCGTTTTTTCAGGCTATTTTCCCGAGGCGCGGCATTAACGACGCCGCAACGCAAAAATGGAAAAGAGCCCATTACCTAAAGGATAACAACCTAATAATAGGATTGTACGGGAGTTTTTGTATGTTCGCTTGCCGACTATTGAATTGGTTTATCAGGTACGTGACCAGATGACCAGATGCCGTAGAAGATAGGTCGTTACTACGTTTGGTAGATTCTCGCACGTAGCTCACCCATAGATAAGTTGCACGAACCAGAGCGCCTATTCAGGACGCATATCTTGTTGGGAGCATCTCCAACGTCGAGCCGCTTGCTGTGATGAAACATCCATCAGCACTGGCCCGGGGGCCCCGTCTATAACCAAAGATATATTGGGATATCAGGGATTTGAATCTACAGTTCATAAAAGGTTCACGTTCAAATTTGACCACGAAACGTTTCCTAACCAAGCTGAGACCCACCGACTGAAGAAACCCAATATTCAGAACCAGGACTATTCAGAACCAGGACTTCCGCTGAGGAGAGGTCCTCAACCCGTTCACCAAATGAGAGGCCAAATAGCCCACCGGGTGTCGATTTGCGTATAGGCTGGGAGAGTCACCATGAGGCGGCGACAATCTTTCGCGACCATACTCGTTGGTAAAAGTGTTTTACTCAGAGAAGGGCTTGCCAGAATCCTGCGCTCGGCAAATTTTCGTATCCTGGCCTCGGTAGCATGCGCCGACGATTTGCTCCCGAGCAAACTCCAACGACACCAGCCGCTGTTTCTCATTGTCCATACCGGCGATGATTTTGAAGCAGCGGTCGAACAAATCGAACTTTTCAGGGATCAGCACCTGAGCGGGCGCATTGCGATCGTGGCCGATCACTATCGGCTTGACGACCTGGTTTCGGCATTTCGGGCAGGCGCCCACGGCTATTTCGTTGACGTCATGACGTGCGACGCATTGATCAAATCTATAGAACTGGTGATGATGGGTGAAACAATTTTTCCGCCTGCCTTGCTGTCACTCATCCTCGGTGCCGAATCCGACCGCCACCGCGCAGCTGTGTCGCCCGACCAAAGCAACCAGGCAATCCTCGTTACTACAGAGGACCCGATCGCACCGCAGCTCTCCCCGCGGGAAAGATTAATTCTGCGCTGCCTGATCGACGGCGACTCCAACAAATGCATAGCGCGAAAGATCGATATCGCCGAGGCGACCGTGAAGGTCCACGTCAAGGCTATCCTTCGCAAGATTCGGGTCCAAAACCGGACGCAGGCGGCAATTTGGGGGATGAACAACGGATCTTTGGCACGAACGGCAAACAACCAACTCCCGCTATCAACCTCCGAAGTGAACAAGCGGCTCCCAAACCCTGTGGGGGAAATGCCCCAAATCAAGCAAATCGACGCGCCGGTACCGCTGGGTGTGATCGACCACGAAGCAATTCAGTTGGGGGGGCCTCGCACCAACGGCCTCCTCCGCGAGCTAAAGACTGAGGGCAGGATCCGGCTCCGCAAATAGGCAACGGTTCGGGACGATTTCATCGCACCGTTGCTAATGAATAGCGTGGCACCCAGTCGATCCGGCGTTGATGATCTGCTTTTTCCGGCGGCAATGAAGTGAATTTGTCCGGCCGCAACGGATATTGCACAATCTCGCCGTCAGGCAGCTACCTGTTCTGCGGCCGCAGGGACATCGGACGCGTACGGCCGATATTGGCAAGCGCCGTCCGGTTGCGGATCGAGAGCTTTTGGAAAATATGATGTAGGTGGACCTTGATGGTTCCCTCTGAAATATGGAGCTGCTTCCCAACTTCCCGATTTGAAAGCCCGGTTGACACCAACTCCATGATCTGCCTTTCGCGAGGGGTCAGCGCGATCACCAGTTCTTCGGGCTTGCCGCGCATGCGGTATCTCTGGGCGGCGTTGCGAGGCTCGGCATTGCGGACCGCGAGCGGCACCAACTGCTGCCCCGACATGACCTGCCGCAGCCACCGTAGTAGCGAATGCGGCGCGCCGTCTTTGGGAAGGACGCCGCTGGCGCCCATGAAGAATGCTCTCGCCGCTTCGGTGGCGCCGGCGGACGATGATAGGAAGACCACCCGTGTGAGAAACGCTTCCGCCCTGACCGCCGCGAGAACCTGAAATCCACTGAGGCCCGACAGAGACAAGTCGAGCAGCGCCAAACTCGGGGAAAGCGCGCGTATGGCCGCGATGCATTCCGTTTCGTCCTGGCAACTCGCCACGACGACGAAATCGCCCTCGGTCTGCAACACGTTCGCCAGGCCGCACAGGAACACGGGATTGCTATCGGCGATGACGACGCTGTTACGACCAGGTGTCTTGTTCGTATCGCGCGGCACACGGGAAGTGGGCAAGAGCCATGGCGGCCTCCGGATGAAGCGTGGTCGTGCCGCGGCCGGTCTGGAATGTCGGCGGCCGTCGGTGCAGTCGCGGAATCCTGCAGCAAACGGAATCTGCCGAAGCCAAGCCATGAGGACGTTCGACCGGCGACGCGTGACATTGGGACTGCCGTGCTTGGCAGCCTCAGTATCTCTTGCACACAACCTTCCCATGTCGCGGTCTCCATCCGATACCATCGACATGCCTGCCCTTAACGGCGGCGACTACCGCGGGACCGTCTTCGGCATGACGAAATCGCGCCCCCCACCTTGCTTCCCGTACGCCTGTTCCTTGCTGCGTTCCATTTACAATTTGATACGACTTGCCGTGCCGCCCACAGCAAACTCTTAAGAAGTATATCAAAAGGAGGTTCAAGCAATTTGGTGGGAAATGGGCAGCGGCAAGGACAAAATGAGACATAGCTGATCACTATGCGTCATCGTGCACGCGATTCCGCACCCCCATGATCATCGGACCGAATTTCTCCACCAAGACAGACCGCGTTCGGCGAGCGGAGCCGGCGACCACGTCCCTAAGACTGCAGGGAGTTGAACGGACCACCGGAGTAAGCCTCTTTCGGCGAGCAAGGAAAGCAGGATTCCGACTGCCAATGCTGCAAGGATCGTCAACGCGAAAAGCAACATGGCATTGGGGCCGGACGGTATCATGACGGCTTCCGCCGGCAGCAGCGATTGGCCGGCAGCGAACCTGACCATGTCCTGTGCCACCACTGCTTCTCGTTCCTCGGTTACCACCCCTTCCCTTGCAGCGGCCAACCCTGCCTTCAGATCTCCAAGTTTGGCCCATCCGTTGAGATAGCTCGGGTGGCGTGGGCCGAAAACGGACGACAGCGCGGTCATTTCTCGTTCCGCCACGGCGTACGCCTCGATTGCCTGTTGCCGCAATCGTCCGCGCAGATACTCGGACGCAACCCAGTTCGCCAACTGGGCGGCGCGCTCCGGATCGGACGCGGTGACCGCGACCGTTATCAAATAAGATCGCGGATCGTTGGTTACTGTGGTCTGCCTCATGAGGCGTGCCACGGCAAGATCGCGCGGCGTCGGCGCGGGCAGCCCAAAAAACGACCAAGCAGACGACAGCACCCGCGCCGGAAGCGACAGGCGCGTATAGGCCGGATCAGTGTCCAGCCCGAGCACCGAAACGACCGCGCTGGCGGTCCCGCGCGAGCGGATGATGCGGGCGGTGCTATCCACGACGGCTGCCGCATCGACGGCGGCAGTCGATTGGACCTTCTCACCCGCAATAGTTTCGTTGCGGGTGAAATCGAGCTGGATCATGGCTTCGCCGGTGTAGCGCGGCGGGATTAGTACGAGCGCGACCGACAAGGCTGTCAAGGCGATGCCGAGAACCGAAGCAACGAGAGGCTTGTGGCTCCACAGGATTCGCAGCGTGTCGTACACGACGCGTTCGTAGTGGATGCGCGGGGCGTCGATCGCTTTCGTCTCGAACGACATAGACCTTTCGGACATCCTGATCTCCCGCATAGGCGCCGTCCCATAATCGCTTGTTGCCGCATTGCGCCGGACAGATTGGTTCCCATTCGCCACCGGCGAAAGAGTGGCAGGATGGGTACCTCCTATTTCCCAATTGGCCCGGCTGCCGTCATCGTACGAAAATCCTGAAAGTGGCGCGATCGAAGAGGGCGCGGACGAGCGCCCGAGCGTTGGGATGGTCCGCAGCTCGCAGCAGGTCCAGAAACAAGGTCTCGCCGTCGGATTCGTTCGCCCTTTCGATCGGGTCACCGCCCGGTCCGCAGCCGAGAAGCGTACGTACGATATCGAGCAGGCCCCGTTGATAGCGATAACGCGAAACCGCGCAACCCAGCAGTCGCGCCCGTCGCCGGCAGGAAATCTGGGCAGGGGCGAAACTGCGCGTGGCCGCCCGGAACATCGGCAGGTCGGCTTCCGTGTCTCCGATGGCAATCGTCTCGGCGTCCGGCCCCAAGACCCGGTCGCGCAAAGCCGTCAGGCCGGTCCCCTTATCGGTATCCTTCGCCACGATAGTGGTGTCGATCCTGGTATGATGGAAAGAAAGCCGGTCGAGCCGCAGGGTCGTGATCAGGTGGTTCATGACGAGCGTGGGCAGTGGGATCGGCGCTCCCTGACCGACGCCGAACGAGCGAATCGAACTCAGCAGCCGCAAAAGAAAGCTGCGCGGCCGCATCTCGAACATAAACGCCCGAATGGAATATTGGTGACGGTCATCCAGGAAAACCCCGGGGATCCGCCGCAGCTGTTCCCTGAGTTCGTCGAGCTGGACCATCGTCTCTTGGTCGACCAGGGGCTGCCCGCACTGGGCGACCGCGTCCCACAAATAGGCGCCGTGCTCCGCAACGCCTCCTGCCAGGCCGTATGCTTCGCAGTAATCTTTTACCTCGGCGGCCGACCGCGCCGTGTTCAAGGCGACGGAATATCCGTGGGTTGCCAGCAGCGAAAGGGCCTCCATACCCGCGGCCGTCGTGCACGGATAGCCGAACACGCGTTGGTCTAGGACTCCGTCAATATCGAGCATGACAAGTGGCTGACGCCACGACCCCGGCCGGGACGGCCGGCACCGCGCGCCGCAGAACCGCGCGGTCTGGACGATGAGGAAGTCCCAGGCGCCGAGGAAACGCCGATGCAGTTCTTGCTGCCGTTGGCCGGTCTGCATCACTCCGAAGAGATGTTCTTGAGCCGACTCCATCGTCCAGAGGCCGGCGAGCAACTTGTTCATAAAGAGGCGTTGCCCCACCTCGGTGTCTCCGGAGTATTCGATGTATCGACGGATCAGCCGGCCTTCCTCTTCGGGGGAAAGCGCGAAACTGAGGATGGTCTCGGCGAGATCGTAGGCGGGATCGATCGCGTTCAGTTGAGTTTTGCCCAGGCCATGCCCATAGTAGCCCGTTTTCAACGGGCCGAACTTGCCCTCGATCCATTTGGCGTGCCCCATGTTGGCGTCGATCAGAGTGGGAAACGGGCAGTGCAACCGGTATAGCCGCTGTTGGATCCACGAGCGCATCGGTACATCGAGCACGAACCGTCCGTACGCACGGCCGAACGATTTCGCCAACAACACCAAGCCGTTTTCGTGGATCGCCTTGCCCGCCGCGCGGCGTTTCGGCAGACTCAGTAGGCGGGTTCGCGCGGCGACATAGGCTGCCGTCGTCTCGATCCAAATCTCGCGGTCCGACCGGACGTCTCCGGCACCAGAGTGCTGGGGCAACCATTCTGTGTAGAGAATGCCGTCACGGAGCCCGAGGACTGGCGGGACGAAATCGGAAAGCCTGTGTGCGGCCAGAAAGGCAGGGTAGCCGAGATATCCCAGGCCAACGCTTTTCGCCAGGACATACCGGGTTTCGTTCTTCCCCTGCGGCGTCCATAGTTGCACCTCGAAGATTCGTTTGAGCATTGCGCCGCGGTTACGGTTCGAGCCGTTCTGCAGACCCGCGTTGAGCTCGTCGGCCCGGCGGCTGCCGACCACCCGGACGTCGGAGAATCCCTGCCGCGTGAAGTATTCAGCCAGCCGGTTCTCTACATTTTTCGGATCGAGCAGTTGGTGTTTCCGCCAACGTTCCGGCTCAAGCGTGATGACCAACCAATCGGGCAAGGTATTAGCCCAGTTGCGTGTCGCCGGGTGGGTAGGAACCAAGGCCTTTATCCGGGCAAGGTCGAACCCGGCCTGGCGGGCAATATCGACCGCAAGGACGATCGTGTCACCCGTATTTGGCGGATCATCCACTATGGCGAGCGTGAAGCCCTGCTTCGCATACCTCGCCAACTCCTTGCGTTCACGCCGGCTGGGCCCCTTTTTTGGCTGCACCGTCAGGGAAGCGACTTGTTGATAGCCTTCGGCCTTGAAGAATGAGCGCAACAGTGCCGAAAAATAGGTGCCGGCCGTGCGCAAACCCAAGAGAAGAATCGGATGCGACCTGTCGGGATATTGCTGCACGAATCGTCGCCCGAGCGTCAGCACGTCGAAATGGGTCAGATCGAGCCGGCCGAACGCGGACGGTACGCCGAGGCGCAAGTCCAGCAAGTCGGAAGGGAGCTGCGATTGCAGCAGTCCGGATAATTTTTGGGCGGATTCTGCGAACGACGCCGAATCGGAGTCGCGTCGCGCCAAGACGACGAAAAAGCCGTCCAGGCCATTCTCCCACTCTTCCTTCCAACGACGGACTCGCGTCCGATTCTGCTTCGGGAGGGTTTCGGTAACTTTCTCCGTCGCCCACAGGGCGATACGCCCGGGCCGGGTTTTTGCCAGTTGAGCGGGCAGCCGCAACGTGTGCCCGCGCACATATTCGTCGATTCCGTTTAGCAGCGAACACGAAAGAAGATACATGTTCGTCGTAACTTCGACGGTTTGCCAACCACCCGGAGTACTCGGCAACCGGTCGATTTCGCCTGCAAGGCGCTCAATGGCTTCGCCAACCGTCAGATGCGGATCCAGACACCAATCATAGGCGGAATAGAAATTCGTTTCGGCCGGCAACTTGTCGCGTTGCACCGGCACTCGCTCAGACATCGCAGGTTTTGTCATTGTGAGCATCGCGCGCTTTCTCCATTGTCCTACGACGCCGATACGGTATCCATCTCGTGCAAATCATGCCGGCAGTATCCGTCGACGGCGCGTGCGTAGATTGCCATGAGCACCTCATGGTTCGCGTCGGCGGTGAAATTCTGATCAAAGGTCTCCCGAGCGGCCCGTCGCATCCGCCTCAGCGCGGATGAGTCCGAGAAGAGGCATCGGACCTTCGCGGCCAGGTCTTCCGCATTGCCAGGGGCGAATCGCAGTCCGTTGCGGCCGTCCTCGACGATTTCAGCCATGGCTCCCAGTCTGGAGACGACGACGGGCGTGCCCTTGGCGAACGCCTCGATCACAACGCGCGGAAGCGCCCCTTCGTAACATTGCGACGGCAGGACTAAAAACGCCGCCGCTCCGATCAGATCGTAGACGCTCTCGTGCGAAACGCCTTGCAGCCATTGGATCGCGGCATTTTGTGCCACCGCCTGCTGAACTGCGGGCGCCAGCGGACCGTCGCCGGCGATCTTCAACGGCACCGCCTTCCCGAGGCTCCGCCACGCCTCCAGAAGTGTCTCCACCCCCTTTTCCGCCGACAGCCGGCCGACGTAGACGGCATATCCGCCGTTTCCCGCGCCGGTGCCCGGCTCCGGATAAGCAAAGTTGGATTTGACGGCGATCTTGTCTGCGGGAAGCCCTCCCTCGATAAACTTGCGCCGGCTGAATTCGCTCAGGGCGATGTACGCGTCGACTGCGTTGCGCCACGTTCCCAACAAGCGATGCGCCGCGATCATCGTCGCGACAGCGGCGCTGGCGGTGCGGCTGTCGCGGTAGCAATTGTGCGCAACGCCACGCCAGGGGACGGTCTTGCCGAGGCAATCCTCGCAAGGCTTGCCATCGCGGAACAGGAGGGCGTTGACGCAGACAAGCCGAAAGTTGTGCAGCGTCTGGACAACGGGAACGCCTTCGGCCCGCGCGGCGTAGTAGGCGGCGGGAGAGATCAGCGGAAGCGTATTGTGGAAATGGACGACCTGCGGGCGATGCACGCCAATAAGACGCCGCATCTCGAGATATGCGGGACGGCTCCAGATCGTGCGGCCCGCGAGTTCCAGGCGCCCCATGCCGTCGATTGCGTCGTTGGACAGGCAATATTGCGTCACACCGTGCCCGTGCGCCCTGAGCATCGCGATCTCAGCGGCGACGCATTGGTCCTCACCGCCGGCGAGCTTGTAGAAGTTGTGCGCCATCAGGATGTTCATGATCGCCTCACCCTTCGGCCGCGGCCGGTTTCGCCGCCTGCGCCGCTTGATCGGGCACCGTGACCGACGGCATGGACAGCCGGCAGAGCTGTCCGTTGGTAAGGGCGGGCGCTTGACGCAAGAAACCGGCCATAAAACACAGGACGTCTTTCAGGCGCTGCCACTGGCTGGCGTCCTGCAACTCCCAGGAATGTCCCCATAGATGGAAGACGCCGCCACGGGCGAGGGCGTGGCGCAACAACGATTCCGCCATCACGGGCCATTCGGCCGCACGACCATGGATGACGTAACGCCAGAGATTAGGCAAAGCGTGCCGCTTGATCGCGTTTTTTGCGAAAGCCGAAAAGCGGTGCGGAAAGGCCTGGACAGTTGTCGGCATCAGCAGAAGCCCCGCTTGCCGCCGCGGGAAGTCGAGCGAGAGCAATTCGACGCTCCGCAGGCCGAGATAGCCTGCCTTTCGGATCATGTGCAGATGCAAGCTTTCGTACCTGCCAAGCGGCGGACCGAAACACACGCACGAAACGCCGGTGTTGTCCTCGACCCAGGCCTTGGAGTTGGCGATCTCCTGCCACGCTGTCCGATCCGCCACGCGAGTAAGGTCGACATGATGGAGGGTGTGGGCGCCGATCTCGAAATCGGGAGTGAGCTCGCGAAGCTGGGTGGCTGACATCGTCCCCAGCTCCGTCGCCGCCGGCACGTAAAAGGTTCCTGCGATCCCGTATTTCGCGAGCAGGGCGGCCACGCGCAGGTCCATGGGATGGCCGTCATCCCAACTGGTCGTGATGTAGGTCGGCGATTTCATGCCCCCGCTCCGACGACGGTCAATCGGCCCCGCGACCGCGCGCTCGCTAGAACGTGGGCGAGCAGCAGGTCGATACGGCGCGTCGCGACGTGCCGCTGGAGCAGCCGGTACAGTCCCCGCGGCGACCACGACAGGTCGAGCCTCTCCAGTTCTGCCCGCGTGACCGCCCGAACTTCCTCGATCAGTCGCCGCTTTTCCTCCGGTGCTTGCATCGTCGTCAGGAAGGCCGACATGACACTCTTGGCAAACATCCGCTTGCGCGACACGACGCGACGGTCGACGGTCCGGATATCCGTTGCCACATCGCAAATGATGCCGGCCAAGTCGAGGGACGCCGGGTACCACTCGTTGGGGACGCCGTCACGGACATCCGCCGGCGTGTCGGCGTCGACGAACGAAAGAACCCGATCCGCGGGATCCCAAAGGATATTTTGCAAGCAGAGGTCGCCGTGCGGACATCCGGCCGCCCAGTACGGCCGCATCACTGCCACGATCGCCCGCGCTATAGACTCCAGCATTTCGCGAGGCGGATCGCTTCGCTCCGCGAGAGACATGTTGAGGTCCGTTCCCGCGGCCATCGTCATCACCAATGCCGGCGGCGATGCAGACACGTAAAGCGGCAATGGAGCTCGGATCTTCCAGCCTTCAGCGGTCTTGCCATCCACCGCCAAATGCAACCGCGTCTGCGCGTCGAACTGCCGCCTCGCCGTGTCGGCGCCGTCCGGTTTGTACAGCTTGACCACCAGATCGCGGTATCCTTGCCAGAGCGGGCGACTTCCGCGCGAGCCAACGGCGTAGATCTTGCCCTGAAACCCCTCCCCGAGCGGCCTAATATCCCAGTCGGCCTCCGCGGAGTCTTGTGTCAATTTCTGCAGGACCCTTGCCACCGATACTTGATCGCAATCCGCTGGATCGGGCCGCGCGAGAACGGCCAGGAATGCCACCCAGCGGGCTGCGGCCCCGGCAACGTTTCCTGCCAGAAACCCATAGGCCGCCCCGAGCAGACCCCATTCGATGGAAAGGATCCAGACTGCCGCCACCGTGACTACGGTACCGACCGACGTCGCCAAGACGATCGTCTGCGGACGTTCCATGCTCGCCAGTGCGTTCGAAGCCGGCGCCCCCGCTGCCCCGGCCGTCATCGCTATCGCCAAGACAGTAACGACATGGCTCCGTCCGCCGTATTCCGGCTCGTGATAAACGACACGCATCAGAATGTCGCCGCCGAGGAGAATCGCGACGCTAAACAGCGACATCGCGCCCACGAGCACGAGGGCGTCGCGAACGGCCTGGCGACGCAAATTCGCGCCGCCGCCTTCCTTGAAGGCGAGGACCGCCCGCGGAGTCAGGGTATTTCGGAACGCGGTCAGCAAAGGGTTGGCCAAGGACGCGATGCTGTTGCAGGCGGCGTAAACGCCCGTCTCCGACATGCCGACGAGCAGCGGCAGCAGCCAGTAGCTGGCATAACCCTGCATCGAGACGGTGAGCTGTCCGGCGCACAACCATTTCCCAAGTCCCCAGCTCTCTTTGGTCGCCTGCTGAACCTGGTCCGCTCTGATCAGGAAATTCGAGCGCGCGTAGTACAACCAGACGATGCTCGTCAGCGCGCAGGCGCCGCCGAGCGCCGCGCAAGCGCCTATCGCGGACATCCTGCCGGTCCATGCCAGCCAGCCAAGGATGCCGAGCTGCAGCGCCGCTACGGCAGCGTCGAGGATCAGGGCGCTGGCCACCTGCAAATGTGCGAAGGCGTAGCTTCGGCCGTACTCCCGCTGCATAGCGGACGGCACCGTTAGCACCAGCGCCAGGATCAACCAGATCAGGCTGGCGTCCGCCCCGAGCATCAACCCCCCGACGGCCGCGAGCGCCAACGCCACCGTGGCCGCGGCCGCCAACACCCCACTGTGCAGCAGCGAGATTCCTGCATGTTCGGCCGGGGAGCGCGACGGGCGGTGCCGCTGGATCGTGTACGGAAGCAGGATCAGCGCGTCCTGGACCGCGAGCAGCGATCCCAATATGGAAAGCGCGATCGTGTAGATGCCCAATTGGCTCGGCGCGGTAAATCGGCCGACCAGCACCGTCGATAGCAGGCTGGTGCCGCTGACCACCGCCTGATCCGCCAACGCCAGGAAATGTGTTCCGAACACGACCCGCATGACCGCCGTCCAAGGTCCGCCGCGTTTGGCGCCTTGGTCGACGGACGGTTCGCCGACAAGCAATTTCAGCCGCGGCGACGACGCTTCGCGGTCGCCATCACCCCCCAACGGCCTGCCCGTCGCTTCCGTTTTTTGCATACCAACCTTCGGTTTCAGTGGTACTTGCGCGACAACACCTTGCGAGCGGGGCCCCAACCGCGCGCTGCGCGGCGCAACAGTTCGCCAACGGCGAGAAACCCGAAACCGGGCACAATGTAGGCGTAGCGCCGCCACAGGCGCCGGGGCTCCGAGCACAATCGGAACAGCCACTCGAGCGCATGACGTCGCATCCACTCTGGCGCCTGACGTTTCGTCCCGGCCAGGAAATCGAATGCCGCGCCGACGCCGATCATCACCGGCGCCTCAATGCGCCCGAGGTGTTCCGCCATCCACCGCTCCTGTTTCGGCGTACTCAACCCGACCCAGACGATGTGCGGCCGCGCGGCGTTGATCGCGTCGACAGCCGCGCCGTCTTCCGCAGGCGTCATCTGCCGAAACGGCGGGCAGAATGTGCCGGCCACTTGCAGTCCCGGGACAGACGCGACCAGGCTTTCCTTCAGTTTCTCGGCGACGCCGACGTCGCCGCCGTAGAAAAATTGCCGGTAGCCGCGCCGGCCGGAAACCGCCGTCATTTCCCGCATCAGGTCGGGCCCATAGACCCGTTGCGTGCGCCGCTTGCCGGTCAGACGCAGGAAGTACACGAGAGGGACGCCGTCGGGGGTCACCATGCCGGCCTCGTTGTGGATCTTGCGCAGCAACGGGTCACGGCGGCATTCCATGACGCCGTGGACGCCGGTGACGCAGATGTACTCGCGACGGCCCTCGCTTATCCAGCGCTCAAGCGTCGTGATCGCGTCGTCCATTGTGATAGCGCTGACGTTGACGCCGAGAACGTCGCCGCGGTCAGTGCGTAGGCGGGCGGCCGCGCTCACTGGGCGAACTTCCATACGAGCTTGTCCGCCTCGCGCGAATTAGCCAGCAACGCGTCGAAATAGCTGATGGTCTTGTTGAGGCCCTCTTCCAAGGTAACCTTGGGCGTCCAATGCAGAAGCTGACGCGCGCGCGAGATATCCGGCCGACGCTGGCGGGGATCGTCCTGCGGCAACGGCCGAAATTCGAGTCGCGAGCGCGAACCCGTCAGGGAAATGATGAGCTGGCCCAGCTCGGACATGGTCATTTCCACAGGATTGCCCAAGTTGACCGGCCCGTCGACGTCGGGCGACAGGTTCATCAATCGCGTTAGTCCGTCGATCAGGTCGTCGACATAACAGAACGACCGCGTCTGTGCGCCCGACCCGAAAATCGTAACGGGTTCGCCTTTCAGGGCTTGCACGATGAAGTTGGAGACGACGCGCCCGTCCTGAGGATGCATATTCGGGCCGTAGGTGTTGAATATGCGCGCGACCCGGACGTCGAGCCGATGCTGTCGCCGGTAGTCGTAGAACAACGTCTCGGTGCACCGTTTGCCTTCGTCATAGCAGGCGCGCGGCCCAACCATGTTCACCATGCCGTGGTAATCCTCAGTCTGGGGATGGACGTCCGGGTCGCCGTAAACTTCGCTAGTGGACGCCTGCAGGATGCGAACACGCAGCCGTTTGGCGAGGCCCAGCATGTTGATCGCCCCGAGCACACTGGTTTTGGTGGTTTGGATGGGATCGCGCTGGTAGTGGATCGGCGAGGCCGGACAGGCGAGGTTGTAAATCTCGTCGACTTCGACATAGAGGGGGAACGTCACGTCGTGCCGCATCACCTCGAAAGCCGGTTCGCCGAGTAGCGGTTCGATGTTGCGGCGCATGCCGGTGAAGAAGTTGTCGACGCATAGCACCTCGCATTCCTGCTGGAGCAATCGTGCGCATAGATGCGAGCCGAGAAAGCCTGCGCCGCCGGTCACCAGAACTCGTTTTTTCACGATGCGCCTCCTGCCCGTTGTATGTCCGCCGGTCAGGGCCTGGCCCACTCCGGCATGCGGCACCGCCACGTCTCATCTTGACGGACGCCGGAGACGGCCAACAATCGCGCACACGGATGGCGGCAAGGCGCATTAGGGCTATTGGAAGCAGAACATGTCTACTCCGACGGGAGTACTCCCGAGGAGCGCAACAATAGTCCCTGTTTTTCAGCAACGCAGCGCACGCAACGATTAGTCTCGATGCAGCTGATGACGAGGCCGAACTGGGGTCAGGCCGACAACGCGCGGAGCCTTCGTGGCGTACGATAAGGAACTGAATTCGAGAACCTCCGGAAACCTCCGCGTCGCGGCCGCATTCCGGCGCTTCTCGCAGGCGGTCTGTCTGGCTCTCCTGCTATTGCCCGCCGCGCTGTCGGCCGAGGAGATCGATAGCCGCGCCTACCGGCTGGCTCCGGGCGACCGCATCACGGTGACTGTCTTCGGCCAGCCGGAACTGTCAGGCGACGTGCTCATCGATGACGCCGGCGCTGTCACCATTCCACTGACCAATCCAATCGAGGTCAAGGACTTGACGCTGCTCGAATGCCAGAAACGCATCGGCGACCGGCTTGCGGACGGGATCCTGCGGAAACCGTCGGTGAGCGTGCGCGTCGCCGAACCGCGTCCGCTCTACGTGTTGGGCGACGTGCGGCTGCCAGGCGCTTACCCGTTTCGTTACGGCAGCACGGCAAAAAGCGCCGTGACCCTCGCCGGAGGATTCGGCCCCGGCGAACTGCTGCGGAACACCGCCGTTTCCGAATTCCTGTTAGCCGATGAGCGCGTACGTCAGCTGACCTTGCAAAAACGCACCCTGCTCGTGCGCAAAGCCCGTCTCGAAGCGCAGCGCGACGGACAGGACAGCTTTTCACCGCCCGATTTTTCCGACGCTGACTCCGACGCTGACGATGACAAGGACATCATCAAGATCGCGGCAAACGAAAAGGATATCTTTGCCACCCAAGGCGCCATCCTGCGAGATCAGATTGAGCTGCTCCGTTCGCAAAAGCCGCGTCTGCAGGAGCAAATCGACGCCAATACCGAACAGGGCAACGCAGGAAGGAAGCAGCTTGACCTGATCCGGCTGCAAATCGACCGGTACGAAAAGCTTGTCAAACAAGGGCTGGGGACCCAGAACAACGACTTCCAGTACCGCGTCCTTGAGGCGAACCAGGAAGCCGCCGTCTGGAGGCTGCTGTCGGACGTCTCGCGCCTGGAGATGCAATCCGGAGAACTCGACTTCAAGATCAAGGAGGTCGAAGCAGCATTCAAGCAGCAAGTCGCGAAGGAACTGCAGGAAACTCGCGACCGCCTCGACGAACTGGAAGTTACATTGCCGGCGGCGAATAGAATTCGAGATGTCAAGCTCCAATACGCCGGCGGCGCGGCGGGTCAGCGCGACAAGTATTTGATCAGCATCACACGCATGCGCAAGGGCCGCGCCATCGTCCTGGACGCAAACGAAACGACGCCGGTCGAACCTGGCGACGTCATTGATGTCAAAAGCAATATGGCGCGCGTTCTGCCGCACGACGAAGCCGCGGCCGGCCCATTGACATCGCGATCCCGCAGGACAGACGAGATCCAAGCCGGAGAAACGATCGGCACGATTTCCCGGTAGCGGCCACCGCCGCAGGCAGGTGTTGTGATGGCCGCCCTTTATGGACTCCTTATTGCTTCCCTGGACGCCTCATGACTCGCCTTCCTCCAATTCCACATCCCACGAGCCCGGGCGACCCTTACATCCTGGCGCTCTCGTGCGTTCTGCTGGGATATGCGGTGATGGGAAAGGGCTTTGCCTATTTCGGCTATCCGCCGTTTTTCGTCGGCGAATTGGCCTTCCTGGCAGGATTCCTTGTCCTGTTGCGGTCAGGCTGTCTGGTCGCTGTATTCGCGTTCGGACCGAGCCTCCTTCTCGCTGCGACCATGGGCTGGACGTTACTACGCACCCTACCCTTCGTTGGCACCTACGGCTTCGACGCGTTGCGCGACAGCGTTATCATCATGTACGGTGGATTTTCCTTCATCGTCGCTGCACTTCTGATCGAAGACGCTCGCCGCATCGACACGCTCGTTCGTTATTATCAGGTCTTTCTGGGTATCTACGTCCCCGCCGTACCCTTCCTTTTCCCGCTCGGCTTCTATTTCGTGGACTATGTGCCGAACGTACCCGGGACGAACGTCAGTTTGATCTGGCTCGGCGCCGGTGAAGTTGCGACGCACCTCGCTGGCGCCGCGGTTTTCGCGCTCGCGGGTTTTCGCAGGCCTACCCCGGTCTGGACTGCCTGTCTTCTCGCCGCGTTGGTAATGGTGAGTGCCGTGAGCCGCGCGGCCATGCTCGCATTCGTCGTTCCGGTTGTGTTGGCAGCGCTCCTGCTTGGCAAGGCGCGCATGCTCGCCGTCATCATCGCGGCCGGGCTGATGCTGCTTGCCACCTCTTACGCGCTCGAGACGAGCTTCTCGAGCTACCAGGAAGCGCGCTCTTCCACGGAACGGCGGGTCAGCTCCGTGCAAGTCGTCGAGAACGTCGCAAGCATTTTCGGCCAGGGGGGCGATCAGACCGAAGACACGAAGGAGTGGCGCGCGAAGTGGTGGAATATCATCGTCGACAACACGGTGCATGGACCGTATTTCTGGACCGGCCGCGGATTTGGGGTAAATCTCGGCTTCGAAGACGGGTTCGCAAGCCGGCACACTGAGCGGCCGCTGCGCAGCCCGCATAACGGCCACATGACGATCCTGGCGCGCGCGGGGATTCCAGGTGCGGCCTTGTGGGGAGTTTTTTTGGCCGCTTGGCTTGGCGCGCTGCTGCACGCGACGTGGCTTGCCCGCCGGTGTGGGCAGGCCGAATGGGCCGGTCTGCTGCTATTCATCGCCTGCTACGCCACGTCCTGCGTGATCAACGCCACCTTCGACGTCGCGCTTGAGGCGCCGATGCAGGGCATCTGGTTCTGGTGTCTGATCGGATTCGGCATCGGCACGACGATGATCTACCGGTACATGCAGGATAACCGCTCATGGAAGGCCCGACTAGGTCGCCAGATTCTGCCGGCCCGCGCGCGCCAAGGCCTGCCGCCTGCCTGACGGCGCTTCTGTGTTTGCTGGCCGCAACGTCGGCGCGGTCCGGCGTTATCGACGAGCCCTGCCCCGCGGCGACGATCGCGATAGGTCCGGGCGCGTCGATTCAAGCTGCCGTCGATCGGGCCGGAGACGGTGCCGCATTTTGCCTGAAAAACGGGACCCACCGAATCCAGGCCGTCCGTCCCCGCCCGAATCAGCGCTTCTATGGGGAAGGCCGGACGATCCTGAACGGCAGCCGTCTGCTCATGCACTTCGGCCAGGAAAACAACTATTGGGTCGCGCGCGACCAGCGGCAACAAGGGCAAAGACGCGGGGAGTGCGCAAAGGAAGCGCCGGCTTGCAACCTGCCGGAAGGTCTGTTCATCGACGACATCCCGCTCGTTCAGGTGCTCGCGAAGGACGACGTCGGCCCGGGGCGGTTCTACTTCGACCATGCCGCCGGATCCATTTACTTCGCGGACAACCCGGCTGGTCACAAGGTCGAAGCCACGGTAGCCGTATTCGCCTTCGAGAGCAGCGCGCCTGGCGTCCTGATCAAGAACGTGACAATCGAAAAGTACGCCAGCGTCGCCCAAAAAGGTGCGATCCAGGCCCAGGAAGCCACCGGCTGGGTCGTCGAGAATTGCGAGTTGCGGCTGAACAGCGCGGCCGGGATCGCGGCCGGATCAGGCACCCGCGTGCGCGACTGCGACATTCACCACAATGGCCAGATCGGTATCACGGGCGTCGGCCGGAACGTCCTGATTGAGCGTAACCGCATCTGGGAGAACAATACCCGCGAATTCCAGTCCAGCTGGGAAGCCGGGGGCGTCAAGTTGGCGGTCAGCGAAGGCGTCGTCTTGCGCGGCAATTACGTGCATGACAATCGCGGCGCCGGCCTGTGGTGTGACATCGAATGCCGCGACGTCCTCTACGAGGACAACATCGCCGAACGCAACCGCGGCGCCGGGATATTTCACGAGATCTCGTTTTCGGCGGTCATCCGCAACAACATCCTCCGCCACAACGGGACCGGCGGAAAAACCTGGTTTTGGGGCAACAACATCCTGATAGCAGCGTCGCAGGATGTGGAGGTCTACCGCAACACGCTGACGGCGGACGCCGGCAAATGCGGCATCGTCCTGGTGGACCAAGGACGTCCCGCGAAATCAGGCGGGACATACAAGACGCGCAACAACAAGGTCTACGACAACGATACGACGTTCGAGGGTGCCGCTTGCGCCGGCGCCGCGTCGGACGTCAGACCGGGCGACGAAAATGCCTTGGTCATCGAGAACGGCAACAACCTGTTCGACCGCAACATCTATCGCCTCCCGCACGGAAGTGAGCCCCTCCGGTTCGCGTGGGGACATGCGGTTTTCGGATGGCATGAACTGCGCGAGGCCGGGCTCGAGCAAAGCGGCAGCCTGATCATTTACTGAGGAACAGAACACTCCTCGCCGGACGGCGCGGCGCACACGACGACACGCCCACCGACCGTCGCGCCGCAAGCGGCGATTTCGGGTTACCACGTCGTTGCAGTCGGGACTTCGCGAGCGCGCGTATAAGAATTGGCACGCACGGCAAGTTTGCGCAATTCCTGTGCGGCAGACGCAGACAGGATTGCGGGCAGCCAACGGAGACGAGAAATGCGAAACGGGAAAATGGCGTTGGTGACCGGCGCGGGCGGGTTCATCGGACATCACCTGGCCAAGCATCTTGTCGGACTCGGATATGTCGTCCGCGGCGCCGACCTCAAATATCCCGAATACGAGGACACAAAAGCCGATGAATTTCTCATCGCGGACCTGCGCGACTACAATCAATCCCTGCGCTTCATGAAAAACTTCGACGAGGTCTACCACCTCGCGGCCGACATGGGCGGTATCGGCTATATCAGCGCATTCCACGCGGAAATCACCATCAACAACACGCTGATCAACGCCCATACGCTGCAGGCGGCGCGACACCACGAGGTCAAGCGGTTCCTGTTCTCGTCGTCGGCCTGCGTTTATCCGCAGCACCTGCAGAGAAGCCCGGATGTAGTTCCACTGCGCGAGGAGGATGCGTTTCCCGCCGATCCGGAAGAAGGGTACGGCCTCGAGAAGCTCTACATGGAAAAGCTTTGCCAGTATTTCAGCGAGGACTGGCATTTTCCCACGCGGGTGGTCCGCTTCCACAACGTCTACGGTCCGCTTGGCACCTATGACGGCGGTCGCGAAAAAGCCCCGGCGGCGATCTCGCGCAAGATTGCGGCGCTCGGGAACGGAAGCGAATTGCCGATCTGGGGCGACGGGCAACAAACCCGGTCTTTCATGTACGTCGACGACTGCATCGAAGGCATCTACCGCATCATGCGGTCCGACTACAGCGGCCCGCTGAATCTCGGCACAGACGAACTGGTGACCGTCGACGAACTCGTCGACATCATTTCGGAAATTGCCGGCAAACAGCTGATAAAGCGCCACGACATTTCGAAGCCACAGGGCGTGCGCGGGCGTAACAGCGATAATTCGCGGCTGAGGACGGTTCTCGGCTGGGAGCCGAAAACCTCGCTGCGACATGGGCTCGTTCCTACCTACCGGTGGATCGAGGAGCGCGTAGCGAGCGAACACGGGTTCTCCGGAATTGCAGCTGAATAGCTGCGCAATCCCTTTACCGGCGGCAAAGGGCGTCCCTGTGCGCATCGAACGGAGCAAGAAACAGCATGGCAGACGAAGGTCTGAACCTGCATCCGGGAGGCCCGGCGCGGCTCCGCTCCCACCGACGACGAGACCGCGATTTCGGATTCGTCTATCGGTACCGGAAACCTATCGTCGTGTCTTTGCTGGTCTGCGGCGACCTCGCCGCCGCGCTGGTCGCAATCTCATGCACCCATTTGCTGATAGGGATGACCGGACTGTCGTCGCCGGCGCCGCAGCACGTCATCGCGTCGTTTGTCGTCCTCGCCTTCTTCGTCGTCGGACTTTACACGGGATCCGGTCCGGGACCTTACGAACGGTTCCGGCGACGCACGATCGGTATCGCGCTCTTCCTCGCCATCTCATGCATCGCCACGCGGCAAGAAGGAAACCTTGTCGACTTCCTGATTCCGCAATTCGCCAATGCGACCTGCTTGTTGCTGATCGGCCATTATATCGAAGGCACCACCCGGCGCCTGCTGATCTATATGGACTTGTGGGGGGCCTCGACCGTCCTGGTCGGCGGAGCCGACGACTGCCGAAAGCTGGCACACCTCCTGGCGCGCAAGTCCGACCTCGGCCTCAGGCCGATCGGCTTGATCAGGACTGCCGATGCCGGCAATTCGAACGGCGGACCATTCCCGTTGCCCGTGATCGGGACGACGACCGATTTCGGTACCATCCGGCTACGGACTGAAATCGAAGTCGCGATTTTCGCGACCGCAAAAGAATTGGCGGCGGTCCCGCGCGATTGGCCCGCATACTCCCCCGCTTGCCGCTTCATGCTGCTTGAAGACATCCACAGCATTCAGGGTCCTTGGGTTAGCACGCGCACTATAGACACAATGATCGGCATTGAAATCCGGCGCAACCTCAGCTCTTGGCAGAACCGGCTGCTCAAAAGGACTTTCGACATCCTGGTCGCTATTCCCTTGGCGCTATTAGTCCTGCCTGTCGTAGCGGTGGCGGCGGCCGTGATCAAACTGGTTGACCCAGGCCCGGCCTTTTACGTCCAGAAACGCGTCGGGCATAACGGGACGATCGTAAAGGTGCTCAAGCTACGGACGATGTACAGGGACAGCGAGCGGCTCCTGGAAGAGCATCTACGGCGCGACCCGCAAGCGCGCGCCGAGTGGCAGCGATTCTTCAAGCTCCGGCGCGATCCACGGATTCTACCGATTATCGGCAACTTCCTGCGCATCTCCAGCGTCGACGAATTACCGCAACTCTGGAACGTAGTCTGCGGGGATATGAGCCTGGTCGGCCCGCGGCCGCTTCCCGCGTATCACGCCGAACAGTTCGACGAGGAATTCCGGTCGCTCCGGATCAGTGTCCCGCCGGGCATCACTGGACTGTGGCAGGTCTCCTCTCGCAGCGACGGCGATCTGCAGGTTCTCCGGGAACAGGATCTTTTCTATATCCGCAATTGGTCGCCCTGGCTCGATTTCTACATCCTGTTGCAGACGGTGCCGGCTGTTCTGGGTGCCAAAGGAGCCCGTTAGTCGTACCGGACAGCTCAGTGGGCAACAAAGCCGGCCGCTTTAGCTTTCGTTACGCTACGGTGATGGGCGCAGATCGAATTGCTTCCCTCCGCGCCGCGAGTGAAGTTATTGCCAGGATACAACAGCGTTTGGACGGTTCGTCGCCTCAATTGAGGGAGCGAAACGCCTCGTCGAAACGCCTCGCCGCCAGGAATTACAGCGCGCGTAGTAGTCCCATTCGCCTTTCGACTCCGACCGCTTATTGACCTCGTACATGTGCGGTACGCGCCGCGCCGGTTACTTCGTGCCAAGTTTCGCGGCTTCGTCCCAGGACGGGCACGCCCGCGATTCGAGCGGCACGTCGTATGGCTGATAATTGTCCTTGGTGATGACGGTCGGCTTCAGCACGATTTCCGTAACCACCGGCTGGCCGCGCAACGACCGGATCGCGATCATGGTGCCGACACAGCCCTGAACGAAACCGTTATAATCGCCGCTCGCCAGAAGCTTGCCGGACTTGACCGCATCGATGGCCTCCTTGGTGCCGTTAATGCCGATCACCTGCGCCTTGCGGTTCGCACCATCGAGCGCTTCGATGGCGCCGACTGCCATGGCGTCGTTGGCCGCGAGCACGCCGTCGATCTGCGAATTGGACTGCATCAGGTTCTCCATGACCTGGAGTGCCTGCAGCCGCTGGTAATTGCCGGGCTGGGAAGCGAGCAGCTTCGCGCCCGGATTTTCCTTCAGCGCGTCGTTGAAGCCCCTGACACGATCGACATTGGTCAGCGTGCCCTTGACGCCTTCGATGATGACGATGTTGCCTTTGCCGCCCAGCGTCTTGAGCAGATAGCGGGCAGTCTCAAGGCCGAGGCTGTAGTCGTCGGCGCCGATGAACGAGACGAACTTGCCGCCAGCCGAGCGGTCGGTGATGTTCACTGCCGGGATCCCGGCCTCGTTGACCTTCTCGATGCCCGGCACCATCGCCTTGTAGTCGACCGGAATGAAGACGATGGCGTTCGGTTTCTTCACCACGACGTCTTCGATCTGGCTGAGCTGTTCGGGAATGCTGTCGGGCTTTGTCGGAATGTAGTGCAGCGTTTTCGCGCCGAGCCCTTTCGCCGCGGCGTCGGCGCCGACCCGCACTGTCTGGAAAAAAGGGTTGGTCTGGTTTTTCGTGAAAACAGCGATCGTCTCGCCGTCGGCCCGTGCGCCGGCCGCAAATCCGCCCGACAGCACCAGCACAGCGCCGATCAGTTTCTGGTATGCTTTCATGTTTCCATCCCTTTTCTGGTTTGTTGAAGTTTGCAAAATATCATGGCGTACGACGGCGTGTTTTCATGTCTACCCAGACGGCCAGGATGACAATGACACCGGTGACGAGTGGCTGCCAGCTCGCGTTGACCGACAGCAGGTTCATGCCGTTCAGCACCAACGTCAGGATCAGTGCGCCGACGAAGGTGCCGAACACGGTGCCGACGCCGCCAAACAGCGACGTACCGCCGATCAGCACCGCGGCGATCGCGGGAAGCGTCAGGCTTTCACCGATGTCGGCCTCCGCCGAATTCAGGCGGGCGAGAAACACGATCGACGCCAGGCCCGCCATCGTGCCGGAAACCCCATAGACTAGAAGCAGCCGTCGAGCGACCGGAATGCCCGACAGCCGTGCCGCGACCGGATTGGCGCCGGTCGCGTAGATCTCCT
>JAQGKJ010000038.1 GCA_028290165.1 Bradyrhizobium sp.
TGGCCGACGCCGTGGCCCAGGATCCGCAGCTTGCGGCCATCACACGGATGATCGACGAAGCTGCGGCGCGGGGCGCGGATCTGACCCAGCATCTTTTGGCTATCGCCCGCAAGCAACCGCTGCAGCCGCGCGAGACCGATATCAACACGCTGATCATCGACACCGGCAAGCTGTTGAGGCCAACGCTGGGCGAGCAGATCGAGATCGAAGCGATATTTGCCGACGAAACCTGCATCGCGAACGTCGATCCCAATCAGCTTGCGACGGCGCTGCTCAATCTCGCGCTGAACGCCCGCGACGCCATGCCCGACGGCGGCAAGCTTATCCTGGAAACCCGCTCGGCCTACCTCGACGATAATTACGTCAGCATACATCCCGACGTTCGCCCCGGCCATTATGCCCTGATTGCCGTGAGCGACACCGGAATCGGCATTCCAGCCGGCATCCTCGACAAGGTGTTCAACCCGTTCTTCACTTCCAAGGGGCCCGGCAAGGGCACCGGCCTCGGGCTGAGCATGGTCTACGGCTTCGTCAAGCAATCCGCCGGGCACATCAAGATCTACAGCGAGGAGGGCCACGGCACTACGATCAAGATCTACCTGCCGCCCGGCACCGGAGCCGCGCTAGCCTCCGAGACCGCTTCCGCCCCCAGTATCGAGGGCGGACGCGAAACCATCTTTGTCGTCGAAGACGACAAGTTGGTGCGGGACTATGTGCTGACGCAGCTGCATTCACTGGGCAAAGTCACGCTGGATGCGGCGAACGCCGCCGAAGCGCTCGCCGTCGTCGAAGCCGGCAACGCGTTCGACCTGCTGTTCACCGACGTGATCATGCCGGGCGCCATGAACGGCCGCCAGCTCGCCACCGAGATGCAAAAGAAGAAGCCCGGGCTGAAGGTGCTGTTTACCTCGGGCTACACCGAAAACGCCATCATCCATCACGGCAGGCTCGACACCGGCGTCTTGCTGCTCGCCAAGCCGTATCGCAAATCCGACATGGCCAGAATGATCCGCAAAGCGCTCGCCGGTTAAGGCCGCGCGATCCCCGCTGATCGCGCGATATCGACTGCAATTTGCACGCATTCCATTCGCAAGGCCGAACCGATTAATGGTCAGACAGCTTGCTTCATGACTGACATCGGTGGTTGGGTCCCAGAGCCTGCCATCGGGCCGGCGATAGCCGGACCCGTTGGTTCGCAGGGACGACGCCCGGGGGCCGACGCCGCTTCAGGAATGGCGCGGGGCGGTCATCACGATCCGGATAAGATCGGCTGCATTCCTGGCGCCGAGCTTTTTCATGATGTTGGCGCGATGATCTTCGATGGTGCGCGGGCTTATTCCGAGTTGGCGCCCGGCCTCCTTGTTGGAAGCGCCGGAGGCGAATTGCTCCAGCACTTCGCGCTCGCGCCGTGTCAGGGGCTCGCGGCCGGGAAAATGCAGCGACGCGACATTCGACCTGGCGTCCTCCGCCTGCCGGCGGGCATAGGCTCCGATCGCCTCATCCAACCGGGCAACGATTTCGCTGCCCCGGAACGGCTTTTCGATGAAATCCAGCGCGCCGCTCTTGATCGCGCCGACCGCCATGGCGATATCGCCCTGCCCGGAGATCATGAAGATCGGCGCGGGATAGTCCTCGCCGTGAAGTTCATTGAGAATATCGAGGCCGGATTTACCGGGAATGTGGACATCGAGCAGGATGCAGGAGGGGGTGCGGTTTCGCGCCACCGCCAGCAGCGCGGCGCCGTCTGCGAAGCAGATCACCTGATAGCCTCCCGCCGATAAAACCAGAGAGAGGGTTTCGCGAACGGCGGGATCGTCGTCCACGACGAAAATCTCGCCGCGGGAGAGTGGTTTGTCGGCCATATGCCATCGTCCATAGGCAGTGAAGAATGACGCGCACTCGCCAAACGGTACCACACCGCGGTACAGATTCGGTCCACCCGTATTTGTACGGGACCGAGACTTAACGCACAAGTAGTACCGGAGACCCTAAAAATAAGGTCAGGAGAGCACTCATGCAGGATGCAGCAGGCGGCGCCTCGGCCCAGTCAGGCAGTCGAAATGACAGTTATCGAGCCATCGTATCCGACCTTGAGGCTCTGATCCAGCAGGTCCAGGCGAGCATCAAGCTGATCGAATCGGCCATCGTCGGAGAATCTCCCCTCGGCAATCAGGAAATTGGCGCCAACGTCGTCGTCCTGGACGACGTCACGCCCCGCTATGTGAGGGCGAACTCGGCATTGAACGCCTGCAACGCGGGTCTCGGCATCGCCATGCATTTTCTGCAGGATCACAGGACCTCAAGGCATGGCGCGGATCAGTCCGCTGGATGCGACCCCCGACCGGTTCATCTGACCGGCCGGATTTGAAGCGAGCGACCGGCGCGCCGGTTCGTCCGTTTTTTCACTCGCTCGGGCTCGATCCTGCCCGCCTGCCGAAGCCGACAATGTCCATTCGCTACAAGTTCTTTCTCGCATTCAATATCCTGGTAGCTCTCGCGTGTTTCCTCGCCTTGGTAGGCTTCCAAGGCATCGCGATGTCGGGCGATCTCGTCGTGCGCCTCTACGATGGTCCGCCGTTGGGGATTAACCACGCGCGCTCGGCGGATGCGACGCTCAGCGAAGCTCCTATCCTTGTGACGCCCGATCGTGACGGCGGCACCCACGACGATACGGTGACGACATTTCAGACCCTGGTCGCCGAAATAGCCGCAGACCTGAAAATCGTCCACGAGCGTATCGAAAATGACGAGGTCAAGGCTGCATTTGCGAAAGCGGACATGGTCCGGAAAAATGGGACCCGGTTTTCCGAAAAGATCATGCTCAAAAAAAGCGCTTGAGCCTGCTTCAACTCCGTTGAAGCAGGCGCAAGCCGGCGATCCCGATCGCGGACCGCGAGCCAAGGCATCCGCGTATCACGGCCGATGCAGTTCCGCGACGCCATCGACGGCGACACCGCCCCAGATGTGCATCACGGGTAAACCCATCGCGGTCTTGCACAGGTTGGCAAGACAAATGCGCAGCGCAGCCAGATCGACCGGTTTTGGCAAACTCTGCAGTTCGATCCCCAGCGATCTCGCATACGAGCGTGCGGCGATGCGGCGCGCGGCGTCGGTGGCGCTGATGACAATCACCGAGCCGGCAAACTTCACGTCGGCCATCGCCTTCAGCACCTCGATGCCGTCGCCGTCCGCAAACGCCAGATCCAGCGTCACGCCGTCGAACCGCGAGGTCCGGAGCAACCTTATCGCCTCCGAGCATGACGAGGCGAAGGTGACGGCGTGGCCGGCATGGCTCGCCGCCAGCGAAATCAGCGCCCGCTGCGCAGCATCGGCATCAACGATCAAGAGCTGCGGCGAGCGTCGCGGCGTGTTCGGTTGCGGCGCAGCCTTTAGATTGATTGACACCGTGGCCCCCTGTCGATTGATCGACTTCAATCAATACAGCGGCGGTCCTTCGGCGGGGTAAAACGAGCGGCGGAAATCCGCTCCGTTGTCTTCATCGATTGTGCAGCAAGGCGTGGCCTGGAGACGGCGGCGCATCGAATTGACCCTGGCCGGTGCACCCGCGTCGGGATGGCTTCAAGTCATCATGGCGTCTTGATTTGCGCCGGGCCGCTTCTTCTTGTTCTTTCCCTTGAGAAACTGGACGTCGATTTCCGTACCGTTGACGCGGACCAGTTCGCAGCGGCG
>JAQGKJ010000102.1 GCA_028290165.1 Bradyrhizobium sp.
AAGATCCTGGTCGACTGTTCCTCGATCGGCATCGAACAGTCCGAAGCGATCCGCGCGCGGCTAAAGCAATTGGGCTGCGAATTCATCAGCTCTCCGGTCAGCGGCAACGGCAAAACCGTCAAGGCCGGCAAACTCTCCACGGTGGTGTCAGGCCCGAAGCCGGCGTTCGATCTGGTGCAGCCGTATCTTTCGACCATCGCCGCCTCCGGCGTCTCCTATGTCGGCGATGGCGAACTGGCGCGCATCTGCAAGATCGCGCACAACGTCTTTCTCGGCGTCGTGATCCAGAACCTCGCCGAGATCACCATTCTGGCGCAAAAGGCCGGCGTGCCGCGTCACGCCTTCCTGAATTTAATGAATGCCAGCGTGCTCGGCTCGACGTTTAAGAAAAACAAGAGCAACGCGCTGGTCAATCTCGACTGGACCACGACGTTCACGCCGACGCTGCTGCGCAAGGACCTCGATCTCGGCCTGCAGGCCGCCCGCGATCTCGACGTCGCCATGCCGGTGACGGCGGCAACGCGGGAGGCGCTGCAGAGTCACGTTGGCGCGGCGACGCTCAAGGACGATCCGGCCGGCTATCTGGAAAAGGATTTCGCGGCGCTGCTGGAAACCGTAGCCCTTGCCGCGGGCATAAAAAAACTCTCGCCCGAAAACGTGCCGATGCCGACCGGGCTCGAGACCGAGGGCTGAAGGGGGATGGTCGTCATGGCCGGCCTTGTGCCGGCATCCACGTCCTTGGGGCCAAACGAAAGCATGACGTGGATGGCCGGGACGAGCCCGGCCATGACGAAGATTCACTTCAGCGGCGGGCGAAAATCGATCGCGCGCAGGATTACGCCGGGGGGATTGCCCTCCAGTTCGACGTCGCTGAATTTCCGCGCCGCGCGTTCCTCGATGCGGTCGCGCAGCCTGGAGAATTGCTGCTGGCGCTGGGCCGGCGTCGTTCGCGACGAACCTTCAAGCTGATCCATCGCGTCGGTGGAGATAGCGCAAGCGACGGTGGCCTCGTCGTTCTTCATCGTGAACAGCACGACCATCCGGTTGAAGTCGTACTCCTGAAACTGGCTTTGGGTGAGTGCCATGTCGGAGACTCCCTGGATTGGTCCGGCGACCGTCAGAACCTCTTCTTGGCCGGCGCCGGATTGAGCTCGGCGATTTTCGAAAGACAATCTTGCTCCGTGGAATGCGGCCCGGTGACGAAGGTGCCGCTCACCTTGGTGCTGTACCAGCCCGACACTACGCCGAGACGGAGCGACTCTTCGGTTTTGACATGGCGCGCGGAGAGGATTTGCATGGAGGTTCCTTTGCAGCCAGGTGTTCGCAAATCTGCGCAAACACCCTGCGGCCCCCGCAATGCGCCTTTTAAGGGCGAATAGCCACGACTTTCTTTGTCAAGCCGCCGTCCGCGCCCGTCGCCCCTCGATCGGATATCCCGGGTCGTTGTAGCCCGGCGTCGAGGGATGGCCGCTGGTAACAAGACGGTCGATCAGGGCTTCATCCTCCGCCGTAAAGCGATAGTCGAGCGCGCGCATGTAATCGTCCCATTGCTCCTCGGTGCGGGGACCTGCGATCACGCCGGTGACAAAGGAAGAGTTCAATACCCACGACACCGCGAACTGGCCGGCGGTGATGCCCTTCGCCTCCGCATGCTGGCGGATTTCCTGCGCCAGCTTCAGCGATTCGGGTCGCCACTCGGTTTGCATCATGCGCTTGTCGTTGCGCCCTGCCCGGGTCTCCTTGTCGGGCGGCGCATCGGGATTGTATTTGCCGGTCAGCACGCCGCGCGCCAGCGGGCTATAGGGCACGATGCCGAGGCCATAGAAATCGCAGGCCGGAAAGTGTTCGACTTCGGGCATGCGGTTCATCGCGTTGTAATAAGGCTGGCTGACGACCGGGCGGTCGATGCCGAGCCGGTCGCAGATATTGCAGATCTCGGCGACCCGCCAGGCCCGGTAATTCGAGACGCCGAAATAGCGCACCTTGCCCTGCTGGATCAGTTCACCCATCGCGCGCACGGTTTCCGCAAGCGGCGTCGAATGGTCTTCCTTATGCAGGTAATAGATGTCGATATAATCGGTGCCGAGCCGTTTTAAGCTTTCGTCGGCCGCCTGCAGTACCCAGCGCCGCGACAGCCCGCCGCGATTGGGATCATCCCCCATGGAATTGGCGAGTTTTGTCGCCAGCACCCAGCCGGGCCTGTTGTTGGAAATGGCGCGGCCGACCACCTGCTCGGAATTGCCGCCGTTATACGCGTCCGCGGTATCGATGAAGTTGATCCCGGCCTCGCGCGCCTTGGCGACGATCCGGGTCGATGTCGCCTCATCGGTCGGCCCGCCGAACATCATGGTGCCCAGACAAATCGGCGAGATCTTCAGGCCGCTGCGGCCGAGGTTACGATATTGCACCGGGTAAGGTCCTTCCGAGTTTGGATCGTCATTCCGGGCGATGCGTTAGCTTCGAACCCGGAATCTCGAGATTCCGGGTCTGGTGCTTGGCATCGCCCCGGAATGACGGCTTTGTCCCCTCAATCGCTCTTCAATATCTTAAACACGCCGTTGGCCATGGCGATACAGCGCTTGTCGACGGTCACCTCGGTAGAGACGAAAATCAGGCTGCGGGTCGAGCGCACCACGCGCGGCTTCGAGACCAGGGTCTCGCCGATCTTGCCGGCCTCGACAAAATGGGTGTCCATCTGGACCGTCGCCAGCGTCTGGCGGCCCGAGACGTAACGCGCGGTCATGCCGCAGGTGCGGTCCGCGAAGGTCATCAGCACGCCGCCCTGCACCAGGCCGCGGCGGTTATGGTGTTTGTCCTGGGCGACGAGGGCATATTCGTGTTCGCCGTTCACGACCCGCTGCCACAGCGGCCCGACCAGATGGATGAAGCCCGTGGTCTCGACGATGGTCCATCCGGAGGTTTTGAGCTTCTCCGTGGCCTTGTCGGTCATAACTGTCATTCCAATCCAGGCGATGAATTTGCGTTTCCGGTCATTTCATCAATCGCCCGCGTGTTGTAGTCAAGCGGGATGACTTGGCCATTCGGTGATGCCACACGGCGGAATATCGCAGCGCGTTGCGCGGACTTTGCGCGGCTGCCCGTGGTCGAACCGGCGCCGGCGCTGAAGCGCGCCGCGGTCGCCATCGCGCTGGTGGAAGCCGGCGATCAGTCAGGCGAAACGGCGCTGTTATTGACGCTGCGCGCGGCGGGCCTGCGCGCCCATCGCGGTCAATGGGCGCTGCCGGGTGGCCGCTGTGACGCGGGCGAAACGCCGGTCGAGGCGGCGCTGCGTGAGCTCAGGGAAGAACTCGGCCTCGAAGCTCGCGCGGGCGATGTCCTGGGTCTGCTCGACGACTACCCGACCCGCTCCGGCTATCTGATCACGCCGGTCGTGGTCTGGGCGGGCACGAGCGCGGCGATATCGCCGAACCCGGAGGAGGTCGCGTCGGTGCATCGCATCACGCTCGACAATATCGAGCAGCGTGATGTCTTCGACTTCGTCGCCATCCCCGAGAGTGCGCGCCGCGTGATCCGGTTTCGTCACGCCAGCCGGTTCATCCATGCGCCGACGGCAGCCTTGATTTACCAGTTCCGCGAAGTGCTGGAGGGGCGCGATACCCGTGTGGCCGAACTGGAACAGCCGGTATTCGCCTGGAAGTAATCGCCGCATCGGCACGGTTCGGGGCTGACATGCGCGGCGCGCTTGCTACAACAAACCCATGCATCACCATCCGATTCGCTATCCCCTCTATCTCGCGCTCGCGCTGGTGCTGATCGCGCCGCAGGCCGCGGTGGTCGACGCAACCGCGCTGCAAGCGGCAACCACGGACGCGATGGCGCAGGCGGCCTCGCCGCAGGCGATCGCGGAATACCGCCGCAAGCTCAGGGAATATCAGGAGGCGCGCGCGGCGTTCGATCAGGAGGCGAGCGCCTATTGGAGTTCGATCTCCGAGAAGCGCCGCGGCCGCAACGCCAAGCGGCGCGACCATGCGCCGATCGCGCTTGAGGATTATGTGCTTACCCAGCCGCCGGATTATACCGGGCCGAAGCGACCGGTGAATCCGCGGCCCGAGGCCGAGGAACCGCGCGAACCCCGCGGGCGCAAACACATCCCCGTTATCGCCGATCTCCTGAAGGCCGCCGCCGATTATTTCCAGTGGGCGCCGCAGCGGCCAGCGAACGAACTGGAATTCAAGCGGGCCTATGCAAGCTTCGCATCGGCCGCAGGCCTCACCCGCGAGCAGGCGGTGCGCGTCTATGCGTTTGAGACCGGCGGCAACGGCAATCACGCCTCGCAGTCGGGCTTCCACGGGTCGCGCGCGATCTCGACGGCGATCGGCTACAACCAACTCCTGACCACCAACACGGTCGAACTGCTTGCCGAGCAAGGTCCGGAATTCTTGAAGGTGCTGACGGAGAAGGCGGCAGGTCTGTCAGGCGCCGCGCGCCAGACGATGGACCGCAAGATCATTGTACTGAAAAAAATGGTGGCGCTGGCGCGCTCGGTACCGGACGAATGGGCGCAGCACGAAAAGATCGGCGACACGCCGCAGGGCTGGGCGCTGCATGCGATGGTGCTGGACATCGACGTCGGGCCGATGTTGCAGACCCACAAGCTGCTGACTTCCGTGATCTTCGCGCGCGCCAAGGGATATATGCGCCCGCTCAACGCCGCCGAACTGGAGATGATGAATCTCACCGGCGACGGCACCGGGCTTGACATGGTGACGATGCCGCAGGCGATGCGCGAGCAGGTCCCGACCTCGAATTTCTTCCAGCGCGGCGGCTACGAGCGCAATCCGGTGGCGATCCGCCACCACACGGTTGCGAAACTGCTCGCGGTCACCGACAGCCGGATGGACAGCATGCGCAACCTGCCGGGTGCGAAAGAACTCGCCGCGGCGTTTTAGTTAGTCATTGTCGTCCCGGCCTTGAGCCGGGACCCATAGCCACCGGCCCATCGATTTTGCAAAGAGCTGCGGCAACTTCTCGCCCAACTACAACGACCTGTGGTTATGGGTCCCGGCTCAAGGCCGGGACGACGAGCGTTTAGGAGTTGTCTTCAATTCGGCCCGAACATGAACTTGCCGTCGCCTTCGAGATACGGTCCGGTGCGCATGTAGAGCTGTCCGTTCTGGCCGATGAAGAACAAGGTGCCCTTCGGCACCTTCTTGGCGCCCTTCAAGAGCTTACCCGCATTGCTGGTGCCCATCTTGTAGGAAAACGTCTTGCCTTCCTTGTCGTAGCCATAGCCCATCTCCGGCGACAGCACCCAGGGCGTCGGTGCGGCAGCTTGCGCAAACGCTGGTGTCGTCAGCGCGCTCAGCGCGGCTGCGATCAAGAGGGTTTTGGTCGAAAGTCTCGTCATCATGCATGCTCCCAGCACCCGGTACGAAAAAGTTGGCGCGCCCGCCAATCTCTTGAACAAATCACGAACGTCATTGTCCCGTCAATACGACGGGTCTTGTCGGCAATTGCGCAGATCAGACTTTGCGATTTCCCGCATCCAGCTTCGCGACTATGTTGCGGTTCGGTCCAGAACCGGTGTTTACAAGATACGTCATGGGGATGATTCGGATGAACCACGTTGTAAAAATTTGTTTGGGCGCCGCAATGTTGAGCGCGACGCTGGTTCCTGTCGCCCAGGCGGACGAATTCAAGCTTTCCAATAACCAGAGAATTTCCTGCAGCCGGGGCTTGAGCGCCGGAAAGCTCAACACCGCGACCTGCAAATCCTACGCCTATCTCTTCAACGTCAAGACCTCGGAATATTTCCGCTGCCAGGTCTCTCTCGCGCTGACGCGGGACAACAAGGAAGTGATCAACGTGCAGACCGACGGCGGCTGCACCAAAAAGCCCCGCATCTTCGAGACCGATTCCAACTATGCCTTCGACGCCACCGAAACCGAACCGCCCAACACCAATTCGTTCTTCGGCCCCGGCGGCTATGCGATCTGGGCCGCCGACACGTCAGCGCAGAAACTTCGCGGCTGCATTACCATCAGTTCGGGCCTTGGCTCCGACATCTCCAAATGCCTCGACATGACGTTTCAGTGAGGGCCGGTCCCACCTGCTAATGCCTGAGTCTTCTGGCGAGGGCGGCT
>JAQGKJ010000108.1 GCA_028290165.1 Bradyrhizobium sp.
GGATAGGCCTCGATATTGAGTTGCTTGAACGCGATCAGGCCGCCGATCATCACGACGGCGAACAGGCCCACCATCAAATAGCGGCGGCTGACGGCAATGGCGACAAGGCGATCCATTCAGATCGGAGCTTTCAATGGGTGAATGAGTTAGCTGCCGGATGCAGCGCGGTCGATGAACAGGCTGCCCTTGGTGACGATCTGCTCGCCGGGTTTCAAGTTGCCGTCGACCTCGACGAGGTTGCCATTGGTGAGGCCGGTCTTGATCTGGCGCAGTTCGATCGACTTGTCCTCGTGCGCGACCCAGACCCGGACCTGATCGCCCTCATAGATCAACGCCTGCTTCGGCACGCCGACGGCCCCGTGATCGCCGGCCGAATAGATCGTCACATTGGCGAACATCTCCGGCTTCAGGAGGCCGTCCTTGTTATCGATCGTGGCGCGGACCAGTAGCCGGCGCGTCGCGGGATCGATTGCGGCGGCAACATAGTCGATGTGCGCCGTCAATGGGCGGCCTGGTAGTGCCAGCACATTGAAAACGATCTCCTGCCCCACCGAAACCTTCGACGCATCGGTTTCGCGCACGAAGGCGGTGAGCCAGACCGTGGAGAGATCGCCGATCACAAATACCGGATCGCTGGCGCCGGAGTTCACATACTGGCCGGGACCGACCTTCCGCTGCACGACCGTGCCTGCGATCGGCGAGAAGATGGTGGTATTCGGATCGATGCGGCCTTTTTCCTGAAAGGCTGCGATGATCTCGTCGCTGAAGCCTAGAATTCGCAATTTGTTATGCGCCGCCTCCAGCGCGGTTTGCGACGAGCGCAGATCGTTCTGCGCCTGGATCAGCGTTGCCTGGCTCTGCTGATAATCCTTCAGCGGAACGGCCTTGCCCTCGAACAGATCCTTGGCGCGCTTGTCCTGGATCTGCGCCAGATCCACCGCCGACTTGGCCTTGTTCAACGCGGTCACGGCCGCGATGAGATCGTTTTGCGCCTGCACCGTGTCGCCGGCTTCGATCACGAACAGCGGCTGCCGCTGCGTGACGCTGTCGCCCGGCCGGACCAGCAGCTTCATGACCCGGCCGGCATAGGGCGAAAACACCGGGGTCGAGCGATCTTCATCGACCGCGATCTTGCCTTCGGTAACGGTCTCGGCCCGGAAAGTCCGCTTGGTCACGGGCTCGATGGTCAGGCTGGCCCATTCGGCCGGGGTCGGGGTATAGCGCTGCGATCCCTTGCGGGACTGGCTCGAGACTTCGGAATGCCCTTCCCTTGCGCCGGTGACGTGCACAAGCCCATACAGAGCGCCGCCGCCAAGCACCAGCAGGGCCGTGCCGACGGCCAGCTTTTTCCGGTTAAACATCTGTAATCGCTGGATAACTTCCGGCAGCATGGGGTCCAGTCACTTCGGCGATGATTCCGGCAATGACTGCCTCATCGGTGCGCTAATAGTGCCCATTTGACGTTTCAAACAACCTAAAAACTCGAATAGCGCTAGCGTTTAGAGTTAAAATTTTGAGAGGCGAGTCTTAATTTTGAAAGACAGACCTTTTTCTGAAAGACAAATCGTGGGCCTCAATGCAGCGCCGGCCATTGCGGCACGTGGCTGCCGAGCGGCATCGCCGGGCGCGCCCAGAATGCCGGCGTTCTCGACAGTGTGGCCGAATGGCTGACGGCGCCCAGCGGACCGAAGCCGGAAGGTACCTCCTCGACAAAGGGTCTGACCGCGTCGCCTTTCAAATCCTCGGTCTTGAACCCGTCGGCGACACGGCCGAGATTCCACAGCCATCGTCCGGACTGCGCCAGCGACACGCGGACATGCCAGCTGCCGCCTTCGCGCGACTGGTGCGCCTTCGCCATCATCGCGCCCAACGCCGTCAGATAGCCGGTTGAGTGATCGAGCATTTGCGCCGGCAATTCCTTCGGGCCCTCGACGCCTGCCGCCTTGCCTTCGGCATGATTGAAACCGGTTGAGGTCTGCACCAGCGAGTCGAAGCCGCGGCGCTCGGCCCACGGCCCGGCATGGCCGTAAGCCGACAGCGAGACATAAACGATGCCGGGATTGATCCGGGCTGCGTCCTCCGGCGAGAAACCGAGCGCCGCGAGCGCGCGCGGACGGTAGCCTTGCGAGAAAATATCCGCTTCCGCCAACAGCTCGCGCAACACGCCACGCCCTTGCTCGCTTTTGAGTTCGACAAAACTCGTCAGCTTGCCGCGGCCGGTATCGATGGTGAGCCACGGGATCGCCGGCAGGTCGGGACCGGAGATCAACAATACATCGGCGCCATGCACGGCCAGCGTACGCCCCGCGACGGGACCAGCAATCACGCGCGACAGGTCGAGCACGCGGACGCCCGCGAGCGGGCGGTCGCCGGCGGGCCACGGTTTTGGCGCGGCCTCGCCGATTTTCTCGATGCTTATCGTCGGCAGTGCCGCAAGCTCTTTGGCGTGAGGCAACGCTGACCATTCCTCATAGGGGCGCATCATCGCGACCACGCCGCCGGCGGCATAGGCCGCGGTCTCGAAGGCTTCGGCATCACAACGCATCAGCGCGGCCTGGACATCGTTGCGCTCCGGCTTGCAGTTCAAAACCTTGCAGACAGCGTCGCGGTGATGCCTGAAATTGGTGTGCAGCCGCACGAAGCGCTGGTCGCGGGTCTTGTAGATTCCCGCAATCGCGTCCCATGCCATCGGAGAACCCTTGCCGTCGACGCGCAAATAACGTTCGCTGCGGCATTCGACGACGGCATGACACATGTCGACCGCGACATCCTGCGATTGGCCGCTGCGCAATTTCCAAATCTGCGCCGCTGCCAGGCCAGCCGCGGCAATACTGACCTGCGCCGCGGCGGCGACGCGAAACGATGACGGCAGTTGCGGCTCTTGTCCTGTCAACGTGACAGTATCGAGCGCCGCAGCATCGCCGCCGGCCGAGGTCCAGAGGTCGGTCAGGATTTGGCGAGGCGTTTGCATGGGGGATTCCTTGAAAGGCGCCGCAACGTTATCACTGCTGTCATCATCCGCAAAAGCGACCTTACAGTTATTACGAGGAGACATGACTCCTCGATCTCGCGGCACGATGCGCCCGAGTTTTGCATGTATCTCGCGCCCAAATGAGGGCGTGGGGAATGCCGGGCGCCCAGTGCACCCGCAGCCTCGTGTGCAAAAGTAGAAAGCACACGAGTTAGTCACCACAGGTCCACCAGAATACCCGGCATTCCCGCACGCAATGGTTTTAACGGTTTCCTTCGTGCTCTCCCCGGTGATCGGCTTGTTGTCACCGTCATCGGCGGATTAAGGTTTTGTCCGGCCCGGTTGGGCTTTCAAAACCTCCGCCAACTTGACGCCAGCGCCGGGGCGTCAGGACCACACGACTTCGCCGTCCGCATCAACATCTTTCGTCTGCTCGCTGTTAATCGCTCACGGGCTTGAACCCGCCCCGCGATGACATCGCGCGCTCGACGCTGCCGCGTCCACCGCATCCCATCCCAACGTTCGTGACGATGGCCAACGCCCCTCTTGGGGACGGGACGGCAGTAGTTCTAGAAATGATTTGCCCGACGGCGAAAGCGGAATATTTTTTCAAGAGGGGCTAGACACGAACATCGCCGAGATCGCAGTGATTTGCCCGTCGGGCAAGTCAGCGGATGCGATCGCGTCGAACATATCTGCTAGGCAGCCAGAGCTGGCATCACCTGAGACGCGAAGACTTCGGCTTTGATCCAAAGCGGAGGTTGGTTGGTAGTAGATTCTGACGTGTCGGCATCTGCTGTCAAAAGGCGAGTATCAGCTCATGAAGTCGCCGTGCGGCTTGCCGCGCTTTACCATCTCGTGGCAATACGCGTAGAGCGCATCGTAGACGATCCACTCCGCCGCATTTTGTGCGTGGTCGTCCTTGTAGCCGAGATGCCGGAAGCCTTCGGCGACAGCTTCGAGGCCCGGTCCCTCCGGCTGGTGGTACAGCGTGTTATCGGTGTCGGCGCCGTTGACGATCCGCCCAAGTAACATCAGCGCGGGGTCGCCGGTAAGCTTGTACTTTTTCAGGATAGCTTCGAACGAGCATTCCTTGCCGTGATGGCCAAGCTCAACATCTTTGACGTCGTAGGGAATGGCGTCGAGGCGCTTCGCCTCCGCCATCACCTTCTCCGCCGGCACAAACACAAACTCGGCGTCCTTGTCGACGAACTTCTTGATGAGCCATGGACAGGCGACGCGGTCGACCTTGACCTTTTCGCGGGTGATCCATTTCATGCTGAGTCCTCCTGTGCAGTTGTTGTGTCCGCGGGCATCAGCCGTCCGAAAGGACAAGAATCCCGCCATGCGCGGGTGAAATCACGTACAACCGGTCCGGCGCCACCAGCGCCGTCGTGTGAGCGCCCGCGCCGGTCACGGTTCGCGTACCATGGCCGTTGCGCGGATCAATGGTTTCGACAAGCCCAGGCTCCCCGATGGCGACATGGACGAGTCCGGTTGCCGGGTTGAAGAACGTTACATCGGGCGGGCCTGCGATCGGCCAGACGTTGGTAACTTCGCCCGAAGAGCTGTCTATCTCAACCAAAGTTGAATCATCGCAGGCAACATAAAGCCGGCCCCTGGAATGATCGATATCGAGACCGTGGGCGCCTGATGAGGAGATTTTCCAATGCGTTACCGCACCGAGGTCGGGCAGGCGCGCCACCAGCACCATCGAGGGCTCGCGGATGCAAAGGAATACCCGCTCGACGGCTGCATCGGTCACGCACCAGCGCGGCCGTCCCGGCAGGTCGATCGACACATGCTTGTGATCGCTCAATCCGAATAGCTGCAGCGTCGGCGCTTCTTCGTCGTCGCCGATGCAGGCTGCGATCGCGAGGCCAGATCGCGCCACGATCACAGCGCCGTTCGGTCGCGCGCCGGTCTTGAACACGGCACGGGTTTCCAAGGTGCCGGCATCAAGATGGGCGACGCTGGCGCTGCCACGGTTGGTTACCAGGATCTGTCCGTCGTCGGCGACGGCGCCGGCCACGCCGGGAAATCCCGGCAGCGTCGCAAGGTGCCTGCCGGCGTCGTGGTCGATCACCTCGACGCAGTCGCGCGTGGTGTGTGCAACAAAGACACGCCGGCTCTTCGTATCGAAGGCAGCGTGATCAAACTCGCTGCCCACGGCACCTGGTATGAGGATGGTTCCGACTATTTTCAGGGACATGACGACCTCGCGGCGCCCCGCGCGCTATCTGTTGCGCTGAAAACAATCGGAGAATGGAAGAAAAGAAAACCGGCCCTAGTGGATCGAATCTAACACTTGGTGTCCCCGTTTGACAGCGGCGATGATTTTGTTTGGGTCCTTGGTCCAGGTAAAGGGCTTTGGATTTGCGTTGGTGTGGTCGAGGAAGCGGTGGATGGCGTCT
>JAQGKJ010000149.1 GCA_028290165.1 Bradyrhizobium sp.
ACACCAACGCGCTGGCCTATTCGATGCTGGCGAGCCTGTGGGTCGGCTCGACTTGCGTGATCCAGCCGCGGTTTTCCGCAAGCCGGTTCTGGAATGTGGCGCTGGAGCACGGCTGCACCTGGACCTCGACCATCCCGTTCTGCATGAAGGCGCTGCTGGAGCACGAAATCCCGAAGCAGCATCAATTCCGGCTCTGGGGCACGGCGGTGTGCGAACCGCCGGCATTTTCAGCCTTCGGCATCAAGATCATCGGCTGGTGGGGCATGACCGAGACCGTCACCCACGGCATCGTCGGCGAGGTCGACCAGCCCAATACGCCGATGTCGATCGGCCGCGCCGCGGCCGAATATTCGATCCGCATCACCGACGATGACGGCGCGCCGACGCAAGTCGGCGGCAACGGTAATCTCCTGATCAAGGGCATCCCCGGACTGTCGCTTTTCAGCGAGTACCTGCACAACGAGAAAGCCACCCGCGAAAGTTTTGACGAGCACGGTTATTTCGTCACCGGCGATCGCGTCACCTTGCTTGATAACGGCTTCATCAAATTCGGCGACCGCGCCAAGGACATGCTGAAGGTCGGTGCCGAGAACGTCGCGGCTTCCGAGATCGAACAGGTGATTGCGGTGGTGCCCGGCGTGCGCGAGGCCGCGGTGGTTGGCAAAAAGCATCCGATGCTGGATGAGGTGCCGGTGGTGTTCATCATCCCGCAAGAAGGCGTCGAGCGCGCACCAAAGGATTTGCACGACAACGTCATGGCCGCCTGCCGCAATTCACTGGCGGATTTCAAAGTGCCGCGCGAAATCCATTTTATCGACGACATGCCGCGCTCGACACTGGAAAAGGTGGCGAAGGCGGAATTGCGGAAGATGCTGGGGTGAGGCGCTCATTTTCTCCGTCATTGCGAGCGCAAGCGAAGCAATCCAGAGATCGGCAAAGCAAGTGTGGATTGCTTCGTCGCTTGCGCTCCTCGCAATGACGGCGGCGGGACAGAACAAAAATCAGGGAGAGACAACATGCTGCGGCTCGGGTCTAAAAAAGAAACATCAACCAAACGACTGGCCCGCGGCGGTGCACTTGCCGCGCTCGCAGGCCTCGCCCTCACGCTGGGGATCGGCGCTGCTTCGGCGCAAACCGCCGACACCATCCTCTTCAACGGCAAGGTCGTCACCGTCGACAAGGATTTTTCGGTGCGGGAGGCGCTGGCGATCAGCGACGGAAAGGTGCTGGCGTCAGGCACGACCGCGGCGATGAAGAAGCTCGCGGGCGAAAAGGCAAAATTGATCGATCTCGGCGGGCGTACCGTGATTCCGGGACTAACCGACGGCCACATCCACGGCATCCGCGCCGCGCTGACCTTCGGCACCGAAGTGAACTGGATCGGCGTGCCGACACTGAAGGAAGCGCTCGAAAAAGTTCGCCAGGCCGGCAAGACCCAAAAGCCCGGTTCCTGGATCGTGGTAGCCGGCGGCTGGACTGAAGAGCAGTTTGCAGAGAAGCGGCGGCCGGCCGCGCGCGAGGTGACGGAAGCGGCACCCGACAATCCCGTTTACATCCAGCATCTCTATGACTGGCTGTTACTGACGCCGAAGGCGATGGAAGCGCTTAACATTCGTGACGACGCCGACGTGACCCCCGGTGGCAAGCTCGAACGCGACGGCGAGAATCATCCGACCGGCGTGGTGATCGGCAACGGCAATACGCTCGGCAAGATCTTCGACAAGCTGCCGAAACCGACGCTCGACCAGCAGGTCGACGGCTCCAAACGGTTCTTCCGCGAAATGAACAGTCTTGGCATCACCGGCATCGTCGATGGCGGCGGGGTCAGCATGTATCCGGCGAATTACCAGGCGGTGTTCAAGCTGTGGCACGACAGGCAACTCACGCTGCGCGTCGCCTATCATCTCTGCGCCCCAAAACCCGGCAGCGAGCTCGCCGATCTGCAGAACCTGACGCAGCTTTTGCCGCAAGGGTTTGGCGACGCCATGTTGCACTTCAACGGCCCCGGCGAGATTCTCATATGGGCCGACTGGACCGACGGCGACATCACGCCCGACGGCAAGGCAAAACTGGCGGAGCTGCTGCGCTGGGCCGCCTCGAAGGGCTACACCATCCAGCTGCACTGGAATCCGGACCGCACCGTCCACGACCTGCTCGATGTCGTCGAAGACATCGCCAGGGATTACCCGGTGCGCGATCTCAGATGGACCGTGCTGCATCTCTACAACGCCTCCGAAGACAATCTGAAGCGGATGAAATCGTTGGGCTTGATCTGGGGCGTGCAGGATGGCCTTTATTTCGGCGGCGAACGGCTGCAGCAGGAGGTCGGCGTCGAAAAAGCGCAGCGGCTGCCGCCGATCGCAACCGCTTTGAGGCTCGGATTGACGGTCGCCGCCGGCACCGACGCGCACCGGGTGTCGTCCTACAATCCGTTCGTGTCGCTGCAATGGTATCTTGACGGCACCACGATCGGCGGCGTCAAGTCCCGCGGCGATGCGGAGGCGCCGAGCCGCCGTCAGGCGCTGGAAATGTACACCCGCAATTCGGCGTTCATGGCCAATGACGACGACAGGCGCGGCACGCTGGAGCCCGGCAAATTCGCCGATCTCGCGGTGCTGTCAGCCGATTATCTGACCGCTCCGGTGAAGGAGATCGGAAGGATCAAGTCGGTGCTGACGATGGTCGGCGGCAATGTGGTGTACGCGAGTGCGCCGTTTGCGAATCTAGCGTCCGGTGGCGGCCGTTAGTTTCGTCATTGCGAGCGCAAGCGAAGCAATCCGAAGCCGTCATTCCTGGGCGACGCCAACGCGCGCCCCCGGAATGACGAAAATGGATTGCTTGGTCGTTTGCCCTCCTCGCAATGGCGGAGAGCGTCAACCTGCCGATCAATACGTCCCCAGCGCCACCGGGCGGAACGCCTGCAGCAGATGCTGATCGAGCTTGCCGCCCATCTGCTCCATGATCGAATAGGCCTTGGTGTGCGTGAACGGCAGCCGGTAGGCGCGCTTCTCCACCAGTGCGGCATGGATATCGACGATCGTCGTCAGGCGCACGATGTCGCTGATCTGGCCGCCGCGCAGGCCATGGGGATATCCGCTGCCGTCGAGCAGTTCGTGATGATGCAGCACCACGTCCAGCATCTCCGGCGGAAAGCCGCCCTGGGCCGCAAGCGCGTCATAGCCGAGGCGCGGATGACGGCGGATGATGGTCATTTCATCGTCGGTGAGCTTTCCCGGCTTGTCCAGGATCGCCACCGGGATGAACGCCTTGCCGACGTCGTGCAGCAGCGCGGCGCGCGTCAGACGCCGCTGGTCGTCCTCGCGCATCCCGAGATGCTGCGCGAACGCCACCGCGAAACCGGTGACAAACAGGCAGTGGCGATAGCTGTCGGTGTGGTGGCGGCCGACGGCCGCCAGCCATTCGCGCAACGAGGTCTGCTTGACGGCCTTGAGGATCTTGTTTTCGGCCTCCATGACCTCGGCGATTGTCAACGGCTCTCCCGCCGGAAGTTTTTCGAATATCCTGACCATCACCGCGTGGGCTGCCGCAATGCCCCGGTTCAACGCCTTGCCGCTGGCCGTGGCGTCGAATCGGACGGTGTCCGGGAACGCGGCGTGGATGCGTTGCAGAATGCCCTCGGCATCGAACGGGCGCGATATCGTATCGGTCGCGCCCAGCGCCCAGGCCTGCATCGACCCGTGATGGAGGGCGTCGGCGAGCACGAACAGCCGCGGCATCGAACGATAGGCATCGGCGCGCAGCTTGTTGCGGACCAGCTGCACGCTCTCGGGCGATCGCAAATTGATGTCGACCACGATCCCGGAAAGATCATCGGCGGGGTCGGCGGGAATATCCGACGTCGCGATGGTATCGACCTCGCCCACGGTCTGCAGGATGCCGGCCAATTCATGGCTCTGATCGCTGCGATCGGAAGCCAGCAGCAGCCGACGTCTGGACGTAGATGGATTGGCAAGCGTTGACATGAACCCTCGGTGACGGGCGGTGGTATCCGACAACGAGGACTACCTGATAAGGCATTCCCGTAGGCTTAAAGGGCATTGTAAACGCAGGTTTATTTTGGTCCGTACAAATTGAATGAATGCTCGGCCCTGTGTCGCCATTGCTGCCGCCGCCATTTCGCGGCGATGCCAACGGGTCCGCGCAAAGCGCGGCCCGATGACAGGCTCCGCATCGAACTAGGATGTGCAATTGCACATCTGAAAATCTCGAGCTTCCCCGATGCGCAATTGCGCATCGGGGAATGACGAAGTCCGGATTGCTTTGTCGCTTCCGCTCCTCGCAATGACAGGTCTCCGTGCTAAAGTTGCCGCGGTAAGAGGAATCGCCGCAGGAAACTCTCGTCCGGATTGTTGTCATCGGCAGTTTCCACGGGCGAATGGATCGCGCTAGAATAAGTCCACGCGAGAGGCGCTTTGGAAAGCCGCAATGCCGAAAATCAACCGGAACGGGGTTGAGATCCATTACGAAATCCATGGCAGCGGCCCCACGCTGCTCCTGACCCACGGCTATTCATTGACCTCGGAGATGTGGCAGGGCCAGATCGAGGCGCTGTCTAAACATCACAAACTCGTGTTGTGGGATATGCGCGGCCACGGCCGGTCCGATTATCCCGACGACCCCGCGGCCTATGGCGAAGCTCTAACGGTCGAGGACATGGCGGCCCTGCTCGACGAAGCCGGCGCTCGCAGCGCCATCGTCGGTGGGCTGTCGCTTGGGGGTTACATGTCGCTGGCGT
>JAQGKJ010000151.1 GCA_028290165.1 Bradyrhizobium sp.
CGCCATTGGCATTGGTGTTATTGACGAGGCCGCCGGGGCGCAGCACATGCGGATCGTCGAATAGATCTTCGGGTCGATTGATCGGCGAGAAGCAGATGTTGAGCCGGTCCAGCGTTGCGGAAAGCTCAGTTGCATTCCAGCGTATTATCACTTCGGCGGCGCGTGGAATGATCCTGGCCCGTGCAAGGATTCGATCGGTCGTGGTGCGCAGCGAAGGATCGTCCAGAAATTCCGTCATGCCGAACTCGCGGCAAAAGCTCTGCCAGTGGCCTTCCGTGACGACGCCGATAAAAATCCGTTCGCCGCCGGCCGTCTCGAAAATATCGTAGATCGGCCAGGCGTGCTCGCGCTCCGGCATCGAGCGCGGCCTGTTGCCGGTCATCTCGTATTCGACCATGTGCTGGGCTACGAGAAACAGGCAGTTTTCGAACAACCCGATGCGGATGTCGGCGCCGCTGCCGGTGCCGCGCCTCTGGTAGAGCGCGGCCAGAATCGCGATCGCGCCGAACATGCCGCCCATGATGTCGTTCGCCGACGAGCCGACACGCTGCGGCTTTTCCTGCGTCCCGGTCATGGCGGCAAGGCCCGACATCATCTGCACGACCTCGTCGAGCGCGGGGCGATGCTCGTAGGGACCGGACAAAAAGCCCTTGTGGCCGGCGACAATCAGATGCGGGTACCGGCGGCGCAGTTCATCCGCGCCAAGCCCCTGCTTTTCCAATTGCCCGTCGCGGAAATTCTCCAAAAACACGTCGGCGCTGGCGAGCAGCCGGTGCATGGTCTCGCGGTCTTCGGCTTTGGCAAAATCCAGCACGACGCTGCGCTTGCCGCGGTTGAACAGCGGAAAGAACGAAGTTCCCATGCCGCCCAGGCTGCGGGTCTTGTCGCCTGCGGGCGGCTCGACCTTGATAACCTCCGCGCCAAGCTGCGCCAGAACCATGCCGCAGGTCGGTCCCATCACCATATGGGTCATCTCAATGACCCGAACCCCCGTCAGCGGCAGGTCCTGCGTGCTCATCGGCGTCTCCCGGAGGTTTTCTTAATACTTGGGCTTTGTAGAACAAATTAGGCTTCCGAGCGCTATCTGCTAAATATAGACATGGCAAGCGACGACTAAAAGCGCGCGAGGCAACGCTGCAATGCGTGGCCCGCGCGCGCAAAAAAGAAAATACCGGGGAGGCAAGCATGAGCGCGATCGGCGTCGACGTCGCAGTTGACCGTGCGGCCGCGCGCAGCGGGCCGGACGAAATATCGCGGCGGCTCGAAAGCCTGCCGGCCTCGGCCTATCTGTGGCGGCTGGTGATCCTGCTGTCGCTCGGCGGCTTCTTCGAAATCTACGACCTGTTCTTCACCGGCTATATCGCGCCGGGGCTGAACCGCAGCGGGTTATTGACCACCACCACACAAGCCTTTTTTGGCTTTTCGGGGATCGGCGCCTTTGTCGCCGCGACCTTTGCGGGATTGTTCGTCGGCACTTTCTTTCTCGGCTTCCTCGCCGACAAGTTCGGACGGCGGGCGATCTTCACCTATGCGCTGCTCGGCTACACCGCGGCGACGGTGGCGATGGCCTGCCAGACCACCTCCGGTGGCTTACTGCTGTGGCGCTTCATCGCCGGCATCGGCATCGGCGTCGAGATCATCACCATCGACGCCTATATCACGGAGCTGGTGCCGAGCTCGATGCGGGGCCGCGCGTTCGCGGTCAATCAGGCCGTGATGTTCATCGCGGTTCCCGTCGTTGCCTTTCTCGCGTGGTGGCTGGTGCCGCTGTCGCCTTACGGCATCGACGGCTGGCGCTGGGTGGTGCTGATTGGTGCTGCCGCCAGCATGGTGATCTGGATCGTGCGGCTATTCGTGCCGGAAAGCCCGCTCTGGCTGGCGCGCCATGGCCGAACCGAGGAGGCCGTCAAAATCCTGCAAACGCTGGAGGCTTCCGCCGGTATCAGCTCCGCGCGCCCGCAACGCGTGGCGGATCCGGCGCCCGCACGCGCGGTGGCAACAGTGAGTTTTGCGGATTTGTTCAGGCCGCCGTATCTCTCGCTGGTCGTATTGTTCATGGTGTTCAATTTCTGCCAGGCTTTTGGCTTCTACGGCTTTGCCAACTGGGTACCGACGTTGCTGGTCGAGAAGGGCATCACGATTACAAAGAGCCTGCAATATTCCTTCATCGTTGCCTTCGCCTATCCGATCGCGCCCCTGCTCGCCGCAAGCTTCGCCGACCGGCTCGAGCGAAAATGGATCATCTGCGGCGCATGCGCGGCGATCGCCGCATTCGGGATGGCGTTCTCGCAGTTGACGCAGCCCGCGCTCTTGATCCTGTGCGGAGTGTTGATCACGGCCGCCAACATGACGCTGTCCTACGCCTATCATGCCTATCAGACCGAGGTGTTTCCGACCTCGATCCGGGCGCGGGCGTCGGGGCTGGTCTATTCGATGAGCCGGGTCAGCGCGATGTTTTCGGGCTTCATCGTCGCCTATGTGCTGCGCGAGATCGGTGTCGGCGGCGTGTTCGGCCTGATCACGGCGGCAATGGCGCTGGTGATCATCACGCTTGCGACGTTTGGGCCCAACGTGCGCGGCAAACCGCTCGACGCATTGTAGAGCCTGCACCGGCCCTTGCCGAACCCTGCCAGGGTGTCTACCTCTCGCGAGGGTTTTCGCAAGAGGATAAAGTCGCCATGTTAGATGCCGCCGTCAAGGCGCTTTCGCAAATCCTGTCGCCGCCGATGCGTTCCATCCTGTGGCGATCGATCGCCCTCGCACTGGTACTGATCGTGGTGCTGGCGATCGGCCTGCAGCGGCTGCTGAGCTGGTTTGCGACCTCGGGCGAAGGCTGGCTCGAGGCGATGCTCGGCCCCGGTTTTCATACGCCACTGAACGTGCTTGCGTGGATCGTTTCGATCGCCGCCGGTCTGGGCGTCGTGTTCGGCGCGGTGTTTTTGATGCCCGCGATCACCTCGCTGGTTGCGAGCGTGTTCGTCGACGAGGTCGCCGACCATGTCGAGCGCGAGCACTATCCGGCGGAACGCCCCGGCACCGCGCTGCCGCTTGGTCTTGCCATGACCGAAGGCGTCAAGACCGCGCTACTGACGATCCTGGTCTATCTGATCGCGCTGCCCTTCGTGTTCATCGCCGGCGCCGGCTTCATCGCGTTCTTCATCGCGACCGCCTGGCTGTTGGGCCGGGAATACTTTGAACTCGCGGCGATGCGCTTTCGCCCGCCCGCGGAAGCCAAGGCCATGCGCAAGGAAAACGCGGCTGTTGTCTTCACCGCGGGGCTTGTCATCGCAGCCTTCGTGTCGATCCCGATCGTCAATCTGGCGACGCCGCTGTTCGGCATGGCCTTCATGGTCCACATGCACAAGCGACTTTCCGGCCCAAGGCCGGAATTGATCGAGCCGCCGCGCAAAACAAGCGTGCCGGTGGCGTGATCTTCTCCCTCGCCCCGCCCTTGCGGGGAGAGGGTCGGGGTGAGGGGCTGTTTCCGCAAATTCTGAAGACGATGTACCCGTGGTGTCCCCCTCACCCGCCGCGAAGGCGCGGCGACCTCTCCCCGCAAGCGGGGCGAGGTAACATCGAGCCCGCCCTCACGTCCGCGACCATCCGAACCGCCGCATCACGGCCTGCGCGGCGCCAAACGGCGCCGGCGCGAAAGGTCCCGGCGGGGCTCTGGTCATCAGGGCCACAAAGCCGAGCGCGATCATCGCAAGCCAGAATGTCAGCCAGAAGCCGTCGATA
>JAQGKJ010000158.1 GCA_028290165.1 Bradyrhizobium sp.
GGTCAGAGAGAACGATGGCGGTAATCATCGGGTGCTCCTGTCTTTCCTCATGATATCAGGCGCACGTCATCACGGCGAGCTGGCGAACGCGGCCGGAATTTCCTGAAGCCAACCCATGTTCACGAGATAAGGGCAATTATCGCGTGGCAGGCTGCCTCAGCGCGCGGCGTGCGCCCTTTGATTTCATGGGCTTTGTTTGCCGCACCGCCTTGCCCGCCGGCCACGCGCGCATGGCCAGACGGCCGATTTCCGCCAGTTTTTTGCGCGACGCGCCGTCGCGCGCCTGCACCGCAAGGCCGCGCGCCACCGCGCTGTAATAAGCGGCGAGCATCTCGACATCCGTGCCATCAGGCACGTCGCCGTCGGCGATGCCCTTTCGAATGCGATCCGCCATCGCACCTTCCGAAAAGGCGCGATGCTCGGCCATCATGTCGCGGATGTTGTCCAGCGCTGGCGGGGTTTGCGTGCACGCCAGCGAAATCATGCAGCCCGGCGGATGATCGCCGCGCGTGAACTCCTCTGCGGTCGCGGCAAACAGACGCGAAAAAGCGGTTCGCGTGTCGGTGGATTCGTCATTGAGAATGCCGAAGAACCAGCTACCGGACATGGCGAGGTAGGACTGCGTCGCCTCGCAATACAGCGCCTCCTTGCTGCCGAACGAATTATAGAAGCTCGACGCGCTGATCCCCATGGCGGCGATCAGGTCATCGAACGACGTGCCCTGGTAGCCGCGCTCCCAGAACAGCTTCATCGCTTCCTTAAGCGCGGCGCCACGGTCGAATACCGGCGGCCGTCCCCGGCCGCGCCTGGCGGCTTCGACTATTTTTGGTGCCATCGCTCCAATAATCCTTGACCGGCGTCTCCCCGCGTTTATATGGCCACATATTGGAGTAAGGCCTCCAGATATCAACCCCCTTTCGGCGGGCTCCACAACTGGACCGCCCGGCAACAACGGCAAACCGATCACTGAATTTTCAACGGCATCGCAAGGACTCATGGACGGTCTCATGGATCAAATCAGCAATCACTCCAGCTTTGAATTTGAACGAGAAGCGGTTGGTTCACCTGACCGTCGGCCGACCCCGCGGGTGTGGAGAGGTGCCGCAGCGGCCGTCGCTTTGGCTGTCATTGCCGCGTTCGCGTATCCCGGCTTTTTCCATCACAGAGACGCTCGAGCGGTCGCACCGCCAGCGGCGCTTCCAATCGTAACCGTAAGCAAGCCCTTGCAGCTCGCCGTCGACACCCGGCTTGGATTTCTCGGGCAGTTTTCCGCGGTCGACAAAATAGAACTGCGAGCTCAGGTGGGAGGTACGCTGACGGAGATCCACTTCAAGGATGGCCAGATTGTCCACAAGGGCGATCTGCTTTTCGTCATCGACCCGCGCCCCTACGAAATCAAGCTTGCGCAGGCAAACGCCCAACTGCAGACCGCGAAGGCACGTGTTGCGCTCGCCAACAACCAGCTCACGCGCGCACAATCGCTTCGGCGCAACGAGTTCGCGACCCAGGAGACGGTCGACCAGCGTACTTCCGACCAGGACGCGTCAGCGGCTGCGGTCGAGGACGCCAAGGCGCGCATACGCGATGCCCAGCTCGACCTTGAATACTGCCGCGTCACCGCCCCCTTTACGGGGCGCATCGGCGCCCGCCAGGTTTCGATCGGAAGCCTGGTCGCGGGCAGCCGTGCGGCGGTCAGTCCGACGACCCTGCTGGCGACGCTGGTTTCGCTCGATCCGCTCTATCTCGACTTCGACATGAGCGAATCCGACTATCTGACATTCGCGCGCGAACGCGCGCGCCATTCAGGTCCGCTCGCCGACGGGGTTTTGATCGGCCTAAGCGATGAGAACAGCCTTACACGCGAAGGAACGCTCGATTTCGTCGACAATTCCCTCGATCGTTCGAGCGGGACGATTCACGCGCGCGCCACCGTGCCCAATCACGATCTTTTCCTCGCGCCGGGGCAGTTCGCGCGGCTTAGCGTGACGGTCGCGCCGCCCACCCAGGCCGCCATGTTGCCTGACTCGGCCGTCGTGCTCGATCAGTCGCAGCATCTGGTCATGACGGTTGCTGCGGACGGAACCGTAGCGCCCAAGATCGTGCAAACCGGAGAGCTTCGCGGCGGACTGCGCGTCATCAGATCCGGCCTGGAGGCGGGCGACCGCGTCGTCATCGACGGTCTGGTGCGAGCCATCCCCGGCACCAAGGTCGCGCCCCAGGACGGCACGATCCGCTATGACGCCGCCACCGACGGCCAAGGCTAGACCAAGGCTAAAGCAGGAGCTCTCCCGTGCGCCTCACACATTTCTTTATCGACCGGCCGATTTTCGCCACCGTGCTCAGCGTCTTCGTGACGCTGATCGGACTTGGCGCGCTCGCCATCCTGCCCGTTGCGCAATATCCGGAGATTGTGCCTCCGACCGTCCAGGTCACGACGACCTATCCGGGCGCCTCCGCGGAGACCGTTTCCAGGACCGTTGCAACGCCGCTCGAGCAGCAAATCAACGGCGTTGAAAACATGCTGTATTTGACCAGCCAGTCGACCGGGGATGGCAAGCTCACGGTAACCGTGACGTTCCGAATTGGGACCGACCTCAACGTCGCGCAGATGCTGACGCAGAATCGCGTGCAGGACGCGCTCCCCCGACTGCCCGAGGACGTGCAGCGCCTCGGCGTGCAGGTGAGGAAGGCGACGCCCAACATCCTGCTGGCGGTTCACCTTTATTCGCCGGATAGCTCCCGCGATACGCTCTATATTTCGAACTATGCAACGCTGCACGTCAAGGACGTGCTTGCGCGTCTGCCGGGGGTCGGCGACGTCCAGATCATTGGCGGCCGCGAATATGCGATGCGGATCTGGCTCGATCCGGATAAAGTCGCAGCCCATAATCTGAGCGCCGGTGAAGTCCTCACCGCGCTGCGGGCACAGAATGTGCAGGTTTCGGCCGGTGTCCTCAACCAGCCACCGGTCGCCTCGCGAGAGGCCTACCAACTCAACGTACAAACGCTTGGCAGGCTGGCCACCCCTGAACAATTCGGGGCAATCCTCCTGAAATCGGACGCCCTGGGGCGCGTCACGCGCCTGCGCGATGTCGGGCGCGTCGAGATTGGCGCATCGGATTATGGGTCGACCGCCTTCATGGATCGCGGGCCGGGCATGCCCTTGCTCATCTTCGCCCAGCCGGGCGCGAATTCACTTGCGGTGGAGCATGAGGTTCTGTCGAGCATGGAAACGCTGGTAAAGGATTTTCCGCCCGGCCTCAGCTACAAGATCATCTACGATCCCACGATATTTGTCGGCAAGTCGGTCAACGAAGTGATCAAGACGATCTTCGTCGCCATTTTGCTGGTCGTCGGCGTCGTGTTCCTGTTTCTGCAGAGCTGGCGCGCCGCGATCATTCCGGTGATCGCGATACCGGTCTCGCTGGTCGGCACCTTCTCCGTGCTCGACGGCCTCGGAATTTCGCTGAACAATCTGTCGCTGTTCGGCCTGGTGCTCGCGGTCGGCATCGTTGTCGACGACGCGATCGTCGTGGTCGAGAATGTCGAGCGCAATCTTGAGCGCGGGATGACGCCGGCCAAGGCCGCGCATGTCACGATGGACGAGGTTGGCGGCGCACTGATTTCGATTGCGCTGACGCTTTGCGCGGTGTTCGTGCCGTCGGCGTTCCTGTCCGGGATTTCCGGCCAGTTCTTTCGCCAGTTCGCGGTCACGATTTCCGCCTCGACATTGATCTCCTGCTTCGTCTCGCTCACCTTGAGTCCCGCCCTCTGCGCGGTGCTCTTCAAGGCGCACCGCCCTGACCACGAGGTCCGGCCTTCTCCGATCGTGCGCCTTTTAAAGGCGGGGTTTGACCGGTTCAATTTCGGATTCCAATGGCTGTCGACCAGCTATGGGCGGCTCACGCGCCGGCTTGCGCAGGTAACCGGCGTGGTGCTTCTGGCGTATGCCGTGTTGATCGGCCTCGCAGGCTTTCAATTTGCCCGGGCACCTACCGGCTTCATTCCCGAACAAGACCAAGGCTACCTCATCACGGTCGTCCAATTACCGCCCGGCGCATCGCTTGATCGGACGGAAGCGGTTGTTAAGAAGGCGATCGAAATCATCCTGACGACGCCGGGGGTCGAGCACGTCGCGCCATTCGCAGGGCTGGACGCGACCACCTTTACGATTGCGTCGAACGCCGGGACCATCTTTTCCGGGTTGCCGTCTTTGTACAATCACGAGATCAAAGGCTTGACGGCAGCAACCGTTCTCGCCGACTTGCGCAAGCGCCTGTCGGTGATCCAGGAAGCTCATGTGCTGACCATCCCGC
>JAQGKJ010000167.1 GCA_028290165.1 Bradyrhizobium sp.
GCCCTTTTCGTCATCTTTGCGAGGAGCGTAGCGACGAAGCACGCTTGGAGTTGAGTGAGTCGTCATGCCCGGCCATAGTAGTCTGCCTTGCGCAGACTACGTAGACTTGTCTCCGATGCCGGGCATCCACGTCTTTACAACCACACAACAAGGAAAACGTGGATGGCCGGGACGAGCCCGGCCATGACGGAAAGTGCTTCGCCTGTGTCAAAGAAATGAACCCCCGCACCGCAACCCTGATCGGATTGACGGCGATCCTGATGTGGTCGCTGCTGGCGGCGCTGACGGTGGCGACCGGGAAAATTCCGGCCTTTCAACTGGCGGCGATGACCTTTGCGATCGGCGCGCTGGTCGGTTCCCTGACCTGGATCCGGCGGCCGGCCGCGATCCGCGCCCTGCGGCAGCCGCTGCTCGCATGGATCGTCGGGGTCGGCGGCCTGTTCGGATATCACGCTTTGTATTTCCTGGCGCTGCGCTTTGCGCCCCCGGCCGAAGCGGGCCTGTTGAATTATCTCTGGCCGCTGTTGATCGTGCTGTTCTCTTCGCTGTTGCCCGGCGAGCGGCTGGCGCCGCATCACATCATCGGCGCCGTGCTTGGATTGGCCGGCACCGTGCTGCTGTTTGCCGGCAACAGCTCTGGCGGATTGGCGCCGGGCCAGCTGCCCGGATTGACCGCAGCCTTCGTCGCAGCCTTCGTGTGGGCGGCCTATTCGGTGATGTCACGCAAGCTCAAGGCCGTGCCGACCGATGCGGTGGCAGGCTTTTGTCTCGCCACCGCGCTGCTCGCCGCATTGGTGCATGCGCTGGTCGAGGTCACGGTCTGGCCGGAGACGATGACGCAATGGCTGGCGATCATTGCGCTCGGCGTCGGACCGGTTGGTGCTGCCTTCTACGCATGGGATATCGGAATGAAGCGCGGCGATATCCGCGTCCTGGGAGCCGCGTCCTACGCGACGCCGCTGCTATCGACCGCGTTTCTGATTCTGGCGGGCTTTGCCAGGCCGAGCGCGAATATTGCCGTCGCCGCAGTGCTGATCGCCGGCGGCGGCCTGATCGCGGCGAGGGATATGCTGAGAGGGAAGCGTAAGATATGATAACTCTGCTCAGGAAGACTCTGATCCCGTTGGCCGTTGCTGCTTGCTTCACTGTCGGCAACTCGGTTGCTATCGCGCAGGTTGCTGAAAAACAGGATCAGCAAGAAAATGCTGCCTTCAAGGGAATTCATAGGAACCGCGGGATTAACGGGCGGCCCAACACCGTTACAATAACTGACGGAAAGGCCTACGTGCATGTCACAGAGCAGGAATATCGGCAGCGGGGCTATACGCCTGCAGTTGACGAACTCCCTGTGCTGATTATCCAGCGGATTCCTGTGCAAATTCCCGTGCCACAGGAGCACGCGAAGTGAGTGTATAACGCGTAGGGTGGACAAAGGCGCGCTTGCATCGTGCCCACCATTCAGTTTGCGCGGCCGCCAACTTTTGGTGGGCTCGCTTCGCTTAGCGCACCCTACGAATCGCTCACAGGCGTCGAGCCCTTCGGCGCCAACTCAAACGTCGCAAAATCAAACCCGGGCGCCACCGTGCAACCGACCAGCGTCCAGTCCCCGCTGCTTTCGGCGGACTGCCACGCTTGCGCGGGCACGATCGCCTGCGGCACTTCGCCGGCAGCCAGATCAGGACCGAGCCTGACGCTGCGCTGGCCGCTGTCATCGGCAATCTGCAAGGTGAGCGCGCTGCCTGCGTAATAATGCCAGATCTCGACCGCATCGATGCGATGCCAATGCGACCGCTCACAGCGTGCCAGCAGGAAATAGATCGCGGTGGATGCGGAGCGTCCATTGGCATCGTAGCGCGGATCGCGAAAGGTCTCGCGATAGTGCCCGCCTTCGGGATGCGGCTTGAGTTCAAGCCGGGCGATGATGTCGGCGGCGGAAAGTGGCAAATCCATCAGAATTTGTTCTTGCGTTCGCGCACTTCGCCGAACACCTCTGCCGCACTCCTGCCCTTCATGCGAACGCTGGCGGCAACCGACGGCTCGTCGGCGCGCAGGAATACATTTGCCTTCTTCTCTTCGCCAAGCAGCGTCGGGACGGTCGGTTTGTTCTCGCTGCGCAAACGCTTTACTTCCTCGGCGCGCGCCTTCAGCGCGGCATTGTCCGGCTCGACGGTGAGCGCGAATTTGATGTTGGCCGCGGTATATTCGTGGCCGCAATAGAGTTTGAAATCGTCGGGCAGCGCCCGCAGTTTCAGGAGCGAATCCCACATCATGGGATGGGTACCCTCGATCACCCGCCCGCAGCCGATCGAGAACAGCGTGTCGGCGGCGAACAGCGTCTTTTCGTTGTCGAACACGTAGCTGATGTGGTCGAGCGTATGGCCCGGGGTTTCCAGCACCCGCCCCAGCAGGCTCCCCACCTTGACGACATCGCCCTGGCCGACGCGCAGATCGACGTTTGCGATCTTCGCCGCCTTGTCATGGGGAGCGACCACGCGGCACTTGTATTTCTGCTTCAACTCGGCGATGCCGCCGACATGGTCGTGATGGTGGTGGGTGACCAGAATATCCGTCAGCGTCCAGCCCTCGCGCTCCAGCGCCTTGAGGACGGGGGCGGCTTCCGGGGCGTCGATCGAGGCGGTCGCCTTGGTCGCCGGGTCGTGGATGAGGTAGCCGAAATTATCGGTGAGGCAGGGGAACAGGCGAATCTCGGCGGCCATGATATCTCCGTGATCTGGATAAAGCGGTGACGCTGATACGGCCCCATATAGGCATGAAATATGGCGTTAACGCTTCCACGGCAATGCAATATTCCGCGCGCCGGGCCAAGCTGCGACGTGTTACATTCGCTTCATGACGATCGATGTCATCGACCTCCGCGATTTCTATTCGCAGCGCCTCGGTATCGTGGCGCGGCGGCTGATCAATCGCGGCATTCATGCGCGCTGGCCCGACGTGCAGGGCCTGCGCGTGCTCGGCCTCGGCTATCCCACCCCCTATCTCGGCCTGTTTCGCGAGGATTCCGAGCGCTGCATCGCCTTCATGCCGGCGGCGCAGGGCGTGCTGAAATGGCCGACCGCGCGGCCGACGCTGGCAACCCTGGTCGACGAATTTGCGCTGCCGCTGCCGGATGCCGCCATCGACCGCATCCTCCTGGTGCACGCGCTGGAAATGTCCGACGATCCGGAAGGGCTGTTGCGGGAGGTGTGGCGCGTGCTGGCGCCGTCCGGCCGCGTGATGGCGATTATTCCGAACCGGCGCGGGGTCTGGACCCGCACCGACACCACGCCGTTCGGTCATGGCCGGCCGTATTCGCGTTCGCAGATCACGCAATTGCTGCGGCAGAC
>JAQGKJ010000182.1 GCA_028290165.1 Bradyrhizobium sp.
ACCTTGCCGCCGACGACCCGCCGAGCGCCTGATTCGAGGCGGGCAACGAAGAAAAAGACGTTCCGCCCATGATCGATATCCTCAATCTGGCCTTGCCGTATTTCGGGCTGATCTTCATCGGCTTTGCCTGCGGCAAATCCAAAAACCTGCCGGAAACCGGCCTCGCCTGGATGAACTTCTTCCTGCTGTATGTTTCGCTGCCCGCTTTGCTGTTCGGGATCATGTCGAAGACCCCGTTTGAGGAGCTCAATAATCCGCCATTCCTGATTGCGACCACGCTCGGCACGGCCACCGCCTTCACTCTAGCCCTGACGGCGGGCCGATTGGTCGGGCGGATATCGTTGCGCGAGGCGACGCTGGCGGGCCTCTGCGGCGGCTATGGCAATATCGGCTACATGGGCCCCGGTCTGGCGCTGGCCGTGCTCGGCGCGAAGGCCGCAGCACCCACCGCGCTGATCTTCTGCTGCGACAGTATTTTCCTGTTTACGATCGTGCCGCTGTTGATCGCCTTCACCGATGCCAAACACCGGCCTTTGTTGCATACGCTGGGCGTCGTGGTCCGGCAGATCGTTTTGAATCCGCTGATCATGTCGGCCTCTGCCGGCGCGCTCGCGGCGGCGCTGCACATCCATCCGCCAGTTGCCATCGACAATACGCTACTATTTCTGCAAAACGCCGCGGCGCCGATGGCGCTGTTTGTGCTCGGCGTGACCGTCGCGCTTCGCCCGTTCGGCCGGATGCCGTGGGAGGTGTCCGCTGTGATCGCGGTCAAGCTCCTGATCCATCCGCTGGTCGTGTTCGGATTGATGCTGCTAATGGGGCCATTCGCGCAGCCATGGGCGGCCACCGCAGTCTTGATGGCGTCGCTGCCGCCGGCGCTGAATGTGTTCGTGATCGCCCGGCAGAACGACACCTGGATCGAGCCCGCATCCGTCGCCGTGCTGATCGGGACGTTTGCCTCCGTCATCACGCTCACCACCGTGATGTGGCTGTTGCAGACCGGCCGGATCGTGTTTCCGTAAGGGATACCGGTTCGCGTGAGGAAAACGCGTCAAGATAACGGCGCTAGCTGACCCGGCGCGTCGGCCGCCACGACGGCGCCAGGCCCTCGCGCATGGCCAGACGCCGAAGCGGTCCGATCGAGCCGATCAGATGCAGGCCGGCCGCGCGCAGCGATTGCATGGGCAGGAAATCAGAGAGCAGCGAGCGGTTCGCGATATCAATGACGAACGTCCGGCTCAACACATCGGCACGCCGCGCCTTGCCGTAACGCTTGAGCACCTCAGGCGAGCCGGGGTCTTCGCCCGCAGCCATTGCGTCGCGCACGATGTCGGCGAGATCGGCGGCATCGCGCAACCCCATGTTCAGGCCTTGCGCGCCGATCGGCGGTACCACGTGGGCGGCCTCGCCAACCAGCACGATGCGAGCTTTCGCAAATTGACTGGGCTGTTCGATCGCGAGCGGAAACAGATGGCGGCCCGGCTCGACGCGGATGCGGCCGAGAATCGAATGCGATCGTGCTTCCGCAGCCGCGCTCACTTCGTCATCGGAGAGCGCGAGCAGCCGCTCGGCTTCCTTTGGTGCGGCGACCCACACCACGCTCGAGCGTTCGCCCGGCAGCGGCACGAAAACGCAGGGCCCTTGCGTTGTGTGAAACTCCGTCGAGATATTCCGGTGCGGCCGGGAATGGCTGACATTGAAGGTCAGCGCGGCCTGTTTGAGCTCGCGACGCCGGACCTCGATGCCGGCGGCCTCGCGGCAGAGCGATTGCCGCCCGTCGGCGCCGGCCACCAGGCGCGCCGATAGTGTTTCGCCTCCGGCGGTGCGAATGGCGACGTCGGCGTCATTCGGATTAATCGCTTCAGCCTCGTCATCGAACCGCCTCAGACCGGCAAGCTCGGCTGCACGTTCTTCCAGCGCGACAATCAGCAGGCGGTTCTCGATGTTGTAGCCAAACGCGTCGAGGCCGATTTCGTCGGACGAAAACCGTACCTCGGGCGCGCGGATGAGCCGGCCGGTATCGTCGACCAAGCGCATCGCCTGTAATGGCGCCGCCTTGTCGCTGCAGCGCGGCCAGACATTGAGCTGCTGCAGGAAATCGACGGAACCGCCCAACAGCGCGGTAGTGCGATTATCGGCATAGGGCGCGTGGCGCGCGATCAAGGCCGTGTGGGCGCCGGTTTGCGCCAGCGCGATCGCAGCCGCAAGTCCCGCAGGGCCACCGCCGATCACGACGACGTCGTAGGATGCACCGTTCATGTCGGGACAATCGACGTTCCCGGCGGCATTTTCAAGCCCGCATCACGCCGCCATGTTTCTACCGATTTGCGCGGCGGAACGCCGCAACCGCGGATGTGCAAATCGGAACGATTCCTGATAGCACTGCCGGCGAAATGGACCAGGCAAACCAGCAGGATTCTTTGAAAGCGTCGCCGGCGACCCGGGCCGCCGCATTTTGCGTGCATATTTTCACAGCGCTCGGGGCGGGCATCGCCCTGATCGCGCTGCTCGAGGCCGTGCGCGAGCACTGGGCCGCGATGTTCGGCTGGCTTGGGGTCGCGCTGGTGGTCGACGCGATCGACGGCCCGATCGCGCGGCGGCTGGATGTCGTGCGCGTGCAGCCGAACTGGTCGGGCGACGTGCTCGACCTCGTGGTCGATTTCGTCACTTACGTCTTCGTGCCGGCGTATGCGATCACCGCAAGCGGTCTGCTGCTGCCGCTGGCGGCACCGATCTTGGGCGTGGGTATTGCGGTGTCGGGCGCGCTCTATTTCGCTGATCGCCGCATGAAGGCCGCGGACAATCATTTTCGCGGGTTTCCGGGGTTGTGGAATGTCGCGGCGTTTTATCTGTTCCTGCTGCATTGGCCGCCGGCGCTCGGGAGTCTCACGGTCGTGGTCTTGATCGCCGCGACGTTCGCGCCTTTCCACGTCGTGCACCCCGTGCGCGTGATGCGCCTGCGCTGGCTTACGTTGTCGCTGATCGCGGTTTGGGCGGTGCTTGCGGTCATCACGCTGGCAAGCGATTTCGAGGTCGGCACGCCGGTAAAAATAGGACTTTGCGCGATCGCCGCCTATGTCGTGGCAAGCGATGCGGCGATCCGGCTCGTGAGATCGCTCAAGGCATGATCGAGCTATTGACGAGCCCAGAAGCCTGGGCGGCACTGCTGACGCTGACGGCGCTGGAGATCGTTCTCGGCATCGACAACGTCATTTTCCTGTCGGTGATCGTCTCGCGCATTCCAGAGGTACAGGCGAAGCGGGCGCGGCAAATCGGACTGGCGCTGGCGCTGCTGTTTCGAATTCTGCTGCTCAGTCTATTGGTGTGGCTGATCGGCCTGACGCAGGCCGTCTTCACGTTGAGGGGGCTGGCCTTTTCGTGGCGCGACATCATCCTGATCGGCGGCGGGCTGTTTCTGATCGCGAAGGCGACCCACGAAATCCACACCGAAGTCGAAGCGCGCGAGGAGGATACCGATGCCGCGCCGGGAAGAAACGCGTTCTTCTGGGTGATCATCCAGATCATCGTCATCGACATGGTATTCTCGCTGGATTCCATCATCACCGCGATCGGCATGGCGCAGGATCTCGCCATCATGATCGCGGCAGTCGTGATCGCCTGCCTGATCATGTACGTGTCGTCGGGCCCGGTTGCGCGATTCGTCGCGGAGCATCCGACCACCAAGATGCTGGCGCTGGCGTTTCTGGTGCTGATCGGCGTAGCCCTGGTTGCCGACGGATTCCAGTTTCATATTCCGCGCGGCTACATCTACTTCGCCATCGCGTTTTCGGCGGCGGTCGAGTTCTTCAATGTCCTGGCCAAACGCAACCGCAAAAGGGCCCGTTAACTAATTGAACGAAACGTTCCCGCGAGGCCATTGAGTTGACAACGCGGCCTCGATGGCTTTCGCTTGATCCCAAAGGGAATCCCGAGGAGAAGCCGATATGACCAAGGCCGTGCGCGTGCACAAGGTAGGGGGACCGGAAGCCCTGGTTTACGAGGCCGTGGACGTGCCGGCACCGGGACCCGGCGAGGTACGTATCCGCCAGCATGCCGTCGGCCTGAATTTTATCGATGTCTATTATCGTACCGGTCTTTACAAGGCGCCGGGGCTGCCGTTCATCGCGGGCAATGAAGCCGCGGGCGAGGTGATCTCCGTCGGACCCGGCGTGACCAATTTCCACCCCGGGGACCGCGTCGCCTATTATTTCAACCTCGGCGGCTATGCCTCGGAGCGGAACATCCCCTGGGAAAAGCTCGTCAAACTGCCGGACCATATAACCTATGAGCAGGGCGCCGTCCTGATGCTGAAGGGAATGACGGTCTGGTACCTCCTGCACAAGACCTTCAAGGTCGAGCCGCACCATCGGGTGCTGATCCATGCCGCCGCCGGCGGCATCGGCCTGCTGGCGTGCCAGTGGGCAAGGGCGATGGGCGCGCATGTCATCGGCACCGTCGGCTCCAAGGCGAAGGCCGATCTCGCGCTCGCCAACGGCTGCGATCACGTGATCCTTTACAACGACGAGGATTTCGTCGCGCGCGTCAAGCAAATCAGCCGCAACGAGCTTTGCGACGTCGTCTATGACGGCGTCGGCAAGACCACGTTTCCGGGCTCGCTGTCCTGCCTGAAACCGCGCGGTCTGTTCGTGAGTTTCGGTAACGCGTCGGGCCCGGTGCCGCCATTCGCGATTGCCGAACTCAACAGTCACGGCTCGCTGTTTGCGACCCGCCCAAAACTCAACGATTACATCGGCAAACGCTCGGAACTCCTTGAAGGCGCTGACACCTTGTTTGCCGCCGTTATCAACGGCAAGCTCCACGTGCCGATCAATCACGCCTATGCGCTGAAGGATGCAGCAAAGGCGCATATCGATCTGGAAAGTCGCGCCACGACCGGGGCTTCGATCTTGAAACCGTAGTCTACTTCGTCAACGCTTTCGCGGGGACGACTCGTGGAGAACTATTCCGCTTGCCACATCTGCTGCCACTTCTCGCTTAAGGCCCAAAAATCTTTCGGCATCACCTCGAAGCATTCCGCTCCCGAGACCTGCTCCCAGGCTTGGGCGCTGCGCATGTAGACGTGAGCAACCGGCCGCAGCCAGGCCGTGTCGTCGAGCGTGCCGGCGCGAACGGCGATGATGTCCGGACGCGCATCGCGCTCGCCGTAGACCCGGCCGCCGCAATCGCCGCAGAACCAGTAGGTGCTCTCAACGCCACTGGCGCCGGTCCGACGCCAGTGTTTGGGCTCACCTCGTGTGACGCGAAAGGATTTCGCGGCAACCGGCATCGACATGCTGAAGGCGCTGCCCGACCACCGCTGGCATTCCGTGCAATGACAGGCGTAGACGAGCAGCGGCATTGCCGTGCACTCGAATCGTACGGTTTCGCTGGGGCAGCCACCGGTCAAAGGTAACGCCGGCCGTTTCATCTTCATTGGAATGCTCCCGCTACGCAACCCGCCTGGCCGCGCCCATCCTGGTGAGGATCGCGTCCAGGCAATCGATCATGCGAGCGATTTCCTCGCGCGTGACATTGAGCGCCGGCATGAAACGCAGCGCGTCCGGCCGTGGCGCGTTGAGCAGCACGCCATCTTCAAACGCTTGCGCGACGATCGATGCGGCGATCGGATGTCTCAAATCGAGCGCCAGCAAAAGTCCCTTGCCGCGCACTTCGCCAAGACCATGGCGCGCGGAAATCCGCTGCAACTCGCTTTCCAGAAAGAGCCCGGCCTCCGTCGCGGATTTCAGAAAATCCGGCTCGCTGACATGCTGCAGAACGGCGAGCCCGGCCGCGCACATCAGCGGATTGCCGTTGAAGGTGCCGCCCTGGTCGCCATGTTCGAAACAGGAAGCTTGCTCAGTTGCCAGCAAAGCGCCGAGCGGCACGCCTCCACCGATACCCTTTCCGAGCGTCATGATGTCAGGCTCGATCCCGGCATGCTCGTAGTGGAAAAGCCTTCCGGTGCGGCCCATGCCGGTCTGGATCTCATCGAGGATCAGCAACAGGCCGTGCTCTCTGGTTAGCGTCCGCAGTTCGCGCAACTCGCGCAGGAATCGATCGGTCGCCGGCCAGACGCCGGCTTCGCCCTGGATCGGCTCCAGCATCACGCCG
>JAQGKJ010000194.1 GCA_028290165.1 Bradyrhizobium sp.
ATCCGCTCGCGCACCGCGGTCTCGAAGTCCATGCCCGTAAAACCGATCGCGGCATCGCCCCAGACATTGATGCAGAGTTTTTCGGGTTTTGCCAGTTTGGCGCCCATCGCCAGCCCCAGCCCGTAGCCGAGCTGGGTGGTCTTGCCCCAGCCGATATAGGACAACGGTTCGACTGGCTTCCAGAACGGCGATAGCTGGTCGCGCGGGCTGCCGGCGTCATGGGTGATGATGGTGTTGTTGATGTCGACGGTGTGCTGCAAGTCCCAGAGCACGCGATAGGGATTCAATGGCGCGTCGCTGCTTGTGAGCTTCGGCAGCCATTTCGCCAGCCATTCCTTATGCGACGCGGCGATCTCGGCGGCAACCGCACTGGCATCGCGGTCTCTTGTGACGCTGTTGCCGACCTCTTCCAAGAGCGCGTCGAGCACCAGCCCGGCGTCGCCGACCAGGCCGATCCTGGCCTCGACATCCTTGTTGAGGTGGGCGGGGTCCAGCGTCGAATGAATGATGGTCTTGCCCTTGGGCATGGCGATGCCGAACGAGGTTTCCGTGAACGAGCAGCCGATACCGAAGATCACGTCGGCCTCGGCCAGAAACTTCGGTACCGCGCGCGGCACCGCGAGACCGCCCGAGCCGAGTGACAGCGGGTGCGTCTCGGGGAACGACGATTTGCCGCCGAGGCTGGTGGTGACGGGGATGGCAAGCCTCTCCGCGAGCCGCTTCAGCTGCGGCCAGGCTTTTGCGTAATGCACGCCCTGGCCGGCATAGATCACGGGACGTTTGGCGCCGACCAACAGCGCCGCCGCTTCCTTCACGTGGACGGGATCGGCGCCGTAGCGGGTGCGCAGCACCGGCGTGTAATTCAGCGGTTCCGGCACTTCCTCGTTCCACATGTCGGCCGGAATTTCCACGATCACCGGCCCGCCGCGGCCGTTTTTCAGTTTTGTGAAGGCGCGGCGGAAGATGTTGCCGACTTCGGAAGCGATGTTGATCGGCTCGGCCGACTTCGCAAAAGCACGCATCGCCTGGCTGGAATTGAAGTTCGGCTCGATATTGGCAAGCCGCCGCGGATAGCCCATCGGCAGCACCAGCACCGGCACGGATTCGCCAAAGCATTGCGCCACGCCGCCCATGGCGTTTTCTGCGCCTGGGCCGTGCTGCATGCAGAACGCGCCGATGGTGCGCCCGGAGGTGACGCGCGAGATCGCGTCCGCCATGTGCACCCCGATGCGCTCCTGCCGCACCATGATGGGGCGGATATCGGCAGAGGCGGCATGCTCAATGAGGTGATTGACCGGATAGCCGCAGAGGATCTCTATTCCCTCGCGCTTCATGATTTCTGCAATGGCGGTGCCGAGTTTCATGGCCGATCCTCCCCTTTGACTGGCCGATGTCTGGGCTCGGCCTCGTCGGGTAGTTGGAACAGGATTTTGTCGATCGGTAAAGCGTGCGCAGGCCTTCCCAGGGAGGTTCTGGTATCTCGTTTTGCATCTCGATGACTGCTCCGGGTGCGGAGCGGACCGGACGGTGCTTCGCGTCGCCGGCAGAACGCGGCGCTGCGTCCGGGAGCAAAGCCGATAATCTATCGGATGCCGCTGCGCTGCTTCAGCATGGCCGACATCAGCCGGCGAAGGTAATTCTTCATCAGGTCATCGGATCTCGCCAGCGATTCAAGGGCGCGCTGCTCGTCGAGCTTGTCGCGGACGATGCCGATATAGTTCTGTCTCATTTCCCGTTCTTGCACTGACATGTTGGCTCACCCCCCACGGGACCCTCGATCAGGCAAGCATGTTGGATTTGGCAAAATCGGAAGTAAATTTTCGGGCCCGTATGAATACCGATGTCACGGAAGAATTCTGGTTTCGGCGGGAAGCGCCGAGGGGATCGACATACCGGCAAAGATAGGTCTCCACCTTAACCGATCGTTCAGCGTGTTCGTCAACCGGCCGGCAACCAATGCAACCTAGATTCGCCTCGTATTGGCGCGGGAAAAATCCCGTGGGAAGCGTCGACAGGAGTTTTGAATGCGGCAGCTGATTTCAAAATTCCTGGATGATGAATCCGGCGCGACCGCCATCGAATATTGCCTGATCGCGACCGGTATTGCATTTGCGATCATCGCCACCGTCCAGGCCATCGGCCCGCAACTCAACACCAAATTCGTCGCGGTCAACAACTCGCTGAAATAAGCGGCGGGGTCAGGCAGAATTCATGCAACAGCTGTCGGGACCTGGGGTCCGTAATTGATCGCCTACACCAAGCTGAACCCGCTGAAGGTGACTGCCTTCGCGATCAACGCAGTGTCGGTCGTGCCGACGCTGATGGTTGGAAAGCGATCGGGATTGACGGGTGGCGCATATTATAGCGGATTCGATTTTGGTGACAGCGACGGCGGCGGGGACTGAGAGCGCCCGTCACCGCGTCTCGCCATCGCCGTTCAGCGCCCGCATCACCCCGATCCGCGCGAACATCAGCCAGCCGCCGCCGGTCTCCGCGGCGTTGATCAGGTTCTCGACCGCGATCTGCCAGCGCTCCTGCTGCTGCACGTCTTCCGGCAGTGTCATGATGTAATCGGCGGCGTGCTGAAGCGTCGTAAGCTTGACGCCGCCGCGCAACCGGATCGGCTCATCGAACGGCGTCGACCACGGCATCTCAGGAGAGGTGTTGCGCTGGTCGAAAAGCCAGCGAGCGATGGCCCGGTCTGATGGCGCGCCGCAGCGGGGAGGATGGCACTATCCCGCCTTCTTCGATCGGGCGGGGGCGCGTGCCGGCTTCTCGGCCTTCTTCGGTTCTTCCTTTGCGGCGCGCTTGCCGCTGATCGGCAGCAGCATCTCGCGCTGGCCGGCGGCGGCCTTGCGCGGCTTCTTGCCCTTGGTCTTGGCGGCGGGGGCGGATTGCTTCTCGCTGGCCAGGCTGCGCTTCAGCGCATCCATCAGGTTGATGACATTGCCGCTCGATTTCGGCGCCGACTTCGCGGGCAGGCGAACGCCGCTGCGCTTCTTGTTGATGAGATCGATCAGCGCGGATTCGTAATGGTCCTCGAAGGCCTCTGGCTCGAACGATCCGGATTTTTGTTCGACGATGTGCTTGGCGAGATCCAGCATGTCCTTGGTGACTTTCACGTCCTGGATGTCGTCGAAATATTCCTTCTCGCTGCGCACCTCATAGGGGTAACGCAACAGCGTGCCCATCAGGCCCTTGCCGAGCGGCTCCAGCGCGATGATGTGCTCCCGGTTGGTCAACACCAGGCGGCCGATCGCGACCTTGTTCATGCTGCGGATGGTTTCGCGTATCACCGCGAAGGCGTCATGGCCGACCTTGCCGTCGGGCACCAGATAATAGGGACGGATCAAATAGCGGTTGTCGATATCGGCATTGGGCACGAACTCGTCGATCTCGATGGTGTGGGTCGATTCCAGCGCGATGTCGTCGAGCTCGTCCTTCGTCACCTCGATGTAGGTGTCGGTATCGACCTTGTAGCCCTTCATGATGTCTTCGTTGGCGACTTCCTCGCCGGTGTCGGCGTCGACCTTGGCGTATTTGATGCGATGGCCGGTCTTGCGGTTGATCTGGTTGAAGGAGACCTTTTCGGTATCCGACGTCGCCGGATAAAGGGCAACCGGGCAGGTCACGAGTGAAAGGCGCAAAAAGCCTTTCCAGTTGGCGCGGGGGGCCATGGGATACTCCGAAAACGCGACAGACGACCGGTAAGGATACCACCGGGGAACCGGGTTTCAAGCGAGTCGGGAGGGATTCTCGGAACGGCGTTAACCGTCCTGAGGGGTTGGCCGGGCCTGCGCCGGAACGGGCATGCGAGGCGCCGCGGCAAGACCGGCCGCCGCGCCTTCCGGGCGAGGGGGCTGACATCGCAGGCCGCTGGGCCCGGAACATCATCTCCGATCATGCGTTGCTTTCGAGAACGCGAGGCAGCAAGGCGCTCGCGGACAACAGGGAATCGAGGGCAGCATGGCAACGAGAGAGCGTCGTCAGATCGTCGAAACCCCGACCGAAGCCCGCCAGGCCGAGCCCGGCCCGGCGGTGCTTGCGCTCCTCACGGTCTCGACCGGGCTGGCGATGCTGATCCTCGGCATGGTCTGGTTCGCGTTCTTCCGCACCTGAGGGAATAGTTCTGGCGGCTGCGCCAGCACGCTTTGCCTGGAGCCGAGAGGGGCTTCGGGAGCGATCTTCGACTGCCTTCGCCGGTTGCTGAGGGCGATCCATTGGAATAGGACCATCGCGTCCCGTGAATGACACGCCGGAAATGCGAAAGCCGTATGAGCCTGACCTATGTCATTCCGGATATTCATGGCCGATACGATCTGCTCAGCGAAGCCTTCGCCGAGATAACCGCGCGCTCCGGTGGGCAAGCCGCCATTGTCACGATCGGCGACTACGTCGACAAGGGACCGGACAGCAAGCAGGTCATCGACCTGATGCTGTCGGTTGCCGCCGATGACCGGAACCTGGTCGCGCTGAAGGGCAACCACGACGCCATGATGGTCGAGGCGCTGCGCGATCCTGCGAAGATGGCGGCATGGATAGCGAAGGGCGGCGACGCCGCGCTGGCCTCGTACGGTGGCGACCCCGCCGCTGTGCCGGAAACCCACATCGTATGGCTCGACCGGCTTTCCCTGATGCATGTCGACGCGCATCGCCTCTACGTCCACGCCGGTGTCGATCCGGAAGTCCCCCTGGAGCAACAGAGCGAAGCGACGCTGTTGTGGAAGCGCTATCCCAAGGGATTTTCCGGCGGGTACGGCAAACTCCACGTCGTCCATGGCCACGATAATTATCCCGACGGTCCGCTATTGTACGAAGGCCGCACCAACCTGGACACGCTCGCGTGGCGCACCGGACGGCTGATGGTCGGGATTTTCGACGACGACAGGCCGGGCGGTCCAGTCGATTTTATCGTGGTCAGGGGACCCCCGGCCGAACGTTAGCGCAGCTGCGCCGGTGTGTGACCTATTGGGGCTTCCGATTCGTCGTGTTAGGCGGTTGGATCAGCCGCCATCGGGTCCGAGCCGGAGCGGATCGTGAAGAAAAAGTAACAATGCGTTATATGCTCTGTTCATAGCCCGTTCACGCCGGTGGGGCTCTTCTTGATGGCGGACATTGCGCAGTTCACACTCGGAGGGAAACCGTGCGCCTGCTCGTCGTTGAAGATGATCCCGATCTCAACCGTCAGCTGACGACGGCACTGACCGATGCGGGCTATGTGGTCGATCGCGCCTTCGACGGTGAGGAAGGGCATTTTCTCGGCGACAGCGAACCCTACGACGCCGTCGTGCTCGACATCGGCCTGCCGAAGATGGACGGCATCTCGGTGCTGGAGGCCTGGCGCCGCAACGGCCGCGCGATGCCGGTCCTGATCCTGACCGCGCGCGACCGCTGGAGCGACAAGGTGCAGGGCTTTGATGCCGGCGCCGACGACTATGTCGCAAAGCCGTTTCACCTCGAGGAAGTCCTGGCCCGGATCCGCGCGCTGCTGCGCCGCTCCACCGGTCACGCCCAGTCCGAGCTGACCTGCGGGCCGGTCTCGCTGGATACCCGCACCGGGCGGGTCAGCGTATCCGGCAATCCGATCAAGATGACCTCGCACGAATACCGGCTGCTCGCCTATCTCATGCACCACACCGGGCGCGTGGTATCGCGCACCGAACTGGTCGAGCATCTCTACGATCAGGATTTCGACCGCGACTCCAATACCATCGAAGTGTTTGTCGGCCGCATCCGCAAGAAGCTGGACGTCGATATTATCCAGACCGTGCGGGGGCTTGGCTATCTGCTGACGCCGCCAGCGCCGGGCAACTGATCAAGGCTATTGATCAGCCGCCGGTCTTACTCTTTTGTTCGAACATGATGTTGTCCGAAAACCGGCGTCCATCGATCGGGTCCTGGCCCGCGGACACGCCTTGCCGGATCATGCCCGATGCGCGGTAGCTCGCTCGCCACCCGGCTGTTCCTGTCCGCGACCGCCTGGGTGGTGGTGATCCTGGTGATCACCGGGATCGTGCTGTCGTCGGTCTACCGCAGCGCGACCGAGCGCGCCTTCGACCGCCGTCTCAACCTCTATCTCCGGACCTTGATTGCGGAAGTAGCAACGCCCGACGAGCCGCCGGACCATCAGTTCCAGTCGCTCGGCGAGCCGCTGTTCGAACTGCCGCTGTCCGGCTGGTATTGGCAGATCACCCGCACCGATTCCGAAAAGCCCGAGGTGCGCGCCTCGCGTTCGCTGTGGGACAAGAAGCTGCCGAAGCTCGAAGACCACGGCGTCGGTCTGACCCCGGCCGGCATCCGGCTGGGCTATGTCGACGGTCCCGAGGGCCAGGGCCTGCGCATGGTGGAACGGCCGGTCGATCTCGGCGCCGACGGCAAGTTCCTGGTCAGCGTGGCCGGTGACGCGTCAGAGATTTTCGACGAAACGCGCAGCTTCGATTATTACCTCGGCGGCACCTTCGCTGCCCTCGGTATCGTGCTGCTGCTGACCACTATTTTCCAGGTCCGTTTCGGGCTGGCGCCGCTTAAACGCATTTCTGAAGCGATTGCCGATATCCGCTCCGGCCGCGCCGAACGGCTCGAGGGCGAATTTCCCGTCGAGATCGCGCCGCTGGCGCGCGAGACCAACGCGCTGATCGACGCCAACCGCGAAATCGTCGAGCGCGCGCGCACCCATGTCGGCAATCTCGCGCACGCCATCAAGACGCCGCTGTCGGTGATCGTCAACGAAGCCTCCGCGCATGGCGCCGACGCGTTCACGACAAAGGTTCTGGAACAGGCCGATGTGATGCGCGATCAGGTGGCGCACCATCTGGAGCGCGCGCGCATTGCCGCGCGCCTCACCATCATCGGCACGATCACCGAGGTGGCGCCCGTGATCGAGGCGTTGCGTCGGACCATGGAGAAGATCCATCGCGGTCGTGGCATCGCGGTTGCGGTCGATGCCGACCCGCAGGCGAAGTTTCGCGGCGAGCGTCAGGACCTCGAGGAGATGGCCGGCAACCTCGTCGACAACGCCTGCAAATGGGCGGCCTCGCGGGTGTTCATCGAGGTGCTGGTGGAGCCTCCGGCCGAGCCCGGCGCCGCCCCCAGCTTGCGGATTATCGTCGACGATGACGGGCGGGGACTGTCGGCGGCCGAGCGCGCGCAGGTCTCGCGCCGCGGCCAGCGGCTCGACGAATCGAAGCCGGGTTCCGGGCTGGGGCTGTCGATCGTGATCGATCTCGCGGCGCTCTATGGCGGCAGCCTTTCGCTCGGCAACGCGCCGATCGGAGGCTTGCGAGCCGAACTGGTGCTGCCGGGGGTGTGAATCTCGTCAAAGAGTCACTTGAGCTTGTTAATGTGTCACTTGATCTTGTTGATGCGGCGCAAATCCATTGAAAGCGCGTGCCATCGCTGGAATTCTGCCGGGCGGCCGCAGCCGAGACCGGGGTCTTCCGCCATTGTTCCTAAACGACTTCTTAACGCCGGGGCTTTTATGATGACCGGTGGACGTGCTTTGCCGTCCGCGCGCGACACAAGCTTGCATACCGGGACATGAGCCAGACATCGACCGAGCGGCTGAGGGATTATCTCGTGCAGCTTCCGCCGCAGTCGCAGGCGCTGCTGATGCGGGAGTTCGAGCGCGCCATCGAGCGCGGCGAAGACACCACCATCGCCAGCTTCGTGCTCGAACAATTGCGCAAGGTGGTACGCGGAACCGACGAGGAAACGCGGCCGCGCACCGACGATCCGCCGCGGCTCCTGTTCCGTCCGCTTGAGCCGTTTCTGGTCGAAGGCAATTCGCAGATACGGCCAGGTCAGGTCCGCCGCGCCTCGCTGCTGCCGGTATGGCAATGGCTGAACCGCGACGGCGCGCCCGATCAGGCGCGCGCGTTCGAAGCAGCGCTGGGCCGGATGCGGGAAACAGGAACGACGGCCGAGCTCGAACCTGCGATCCGCAAATTCCAGATGGCCGCCGCAGATGCAATCGTCAAGATCGCCACGCCGGTGCCCGGCGGTGACAAACAACGCGCGCTCGCCCGAGTCGGTCCACCCAATGTGATCGAGGATCTGCTGCCGATCGGTTCGGTGTTGCAGGCCCACGAAGCCCTCGACACCCTCAACGGACGGATTCCCAGCTTCTTGCGGGTGTTCGGGGATTCGCAGATCGCCTCGATCGGCTCTGCGCTCAACGTTCCCTCGCTGCAGACCCCGCAACTGCTGCCGTTCGCGCTGTCGCTGGTCATGCAGCGGCTGACTGCGGCGTGGCAAATCATCCGCCTCGCCATCAAGATGGCCGCCTCCGACGATGAGATCCGGGTTGCCGCCACCCCTTACGGTGTCGCCGTCACCATCGTACTGCATGATCTCTCGTTTCTCGCGGCCGGCCTGCGGACGGATATCAAGCGCGGCCATTTCGAAAACGTGGCTGAGCATCTCAAGGCCCTTCATGACGGCGTGCGCGGCTTGCGCACCGAACTGGATCTGCGCAACGATTCCGTCTGGGGCAGGCAGCTGGCGTCGATCCGGGCCGATATTTCCAACGCGCTGCAATCGGAGATCGACAGCGTGCCCGGGCGCGTCCGGCGCATCCTGCGGCAGCGCGCCGACAAGGATATTCTCGCCAGCGCCAGGGTCGATGCCGCCGAGGTCGACGAAGCCGCTGCGTTGATCGACTTCGTTGCGGTGTGCCGCACCTATGCCAGCGAACTCGCGATCAACGAGGTCACGCTGCGGACTTATTCGGACCTGCAGCAATATGTCGAGCACGCCACCGAGGCGCTGGTGCAGTCACTGCGCGGCGGGGACGCCAGGGCGCGCGCCTACCGGCAGATGCAGGTCGCCGCGGCAATCCGCTTTTGCGACGTATTATTCGGTCACGATTATGCGTCGTTGATGAGCCGGGCAGCGGAAAATGCGATGACCGGCGAACGCAAGCCATCGCGCGTGGGCTAGAACATTCGAGTGAGTGTTGCGATTATGTGAACGATGCGAAATTCCAACCGCAAATGACACACGCTTGCTTTCGTGTGTACACGTAGAAAGATAGTGTAAACTTCATTCTACAATTCCCAGTTGACGCGATCGGAACGGGAACGTACCGTTCCCGCCATGAATCGAGCGATCAATTTTGTTGAACTTGAAAACCGCGTAATTTCCGCGACATATCGAAACCTGATGGTCAAGGCGAAGGTCGTGCTGGTCGACAAAACCAGCGGTGATGCGTTGCCTGATCCGGTCATCACGATTGCGTCTCCGGTCCCCAGCGGCTCGCTGAGGATCAGGCTGCCGGAAACCGTCAAGCCGGGAGCCTATTACCTGAAGGCGCTGAATGGGCATGGCGAATTTGCGGCGCAAAGTGTCGAGTTTTACGTCGGCTGATACCGGATTTTCACCTGATTTCGGAGCTTTTTTGCCGAAACTACGAACAGGCAATTGTCAATTGCCGGGCTTGCCGCCCCTGGTGTAAAGCGGCACATCGGTGCTTCGTTGTTGGCGCCGTTCAATCGGAACCCGCTTGATGACGCTGTGGTTTGTGTTCGCGCTGATGACGGCTGCGGCGATCTTCGCCGTGCTTTGGCCGTTGGGTCGCGGTCGCGGGCCGCAAAACGACGGCAGCGAGGCTACTGTCTACAAGGACCAACTCGCGGAGATCGATCGCGATGTTGCCGCTGGCCTGATCGGCTCGATGGAGGCGCAGGCCGCGCGCGTCGAAATCAGCCGCCGTCTGCTTGCCGCCGCCGATCGTCCGCGCGACCCGCCGATTGCATCCAACATCAGCTTGCGCCGTTCGGCGGCTGTCCTGGCCCTGGTCGGAATTCCCGTCGTTGCGGTTGCTCTCTATATCCCGCTCGGCTCGCCGCGGCTTGCTGATTTTCCGCTGGCAGAACGCATGCGCGCGCCCGACGCCACGCAGCCGCTCGACAATCTGGTGGCGCAGGTCGAGCAGCATCTGGAGAAAAATCCGACCGATGGCCGTGGCTGGAACGTGCTGGCACCGGTGCTGACACGTCTCGGCCGGTATGATGACGCGGTCCGCGCCTACCGCAATTCGATCACCTATAACGGCGACAGTGCCGAGCGGCGGGCCGATCTCGGCGAAGCCCTGACCGGGGCCGCGGGCGGCGTCGTCACATCGGAGGCCAAGGCCGAGTTCGAGCGCGCCGTTGCATTGAACACGGACGAGGCCAAGGCGAGCTACTTCCTTGGGCTTGCCGCCGAGCAGGACGGCCGCCCTGCCGAGGCCGCGTCGATCTGGCGGGCGATGCTCGCCAAGGCACCACCGGCCGCGCCGTGGCGTCCGCTGGTGCAGGCCGCATTGGCACGGGTCGGCGGTTCCACCGCTCCGGTGCCGTCCGACGATGCGATGGCGGCGGCAAAAGACATGAGCGAGGCCGACCGTGGCGCGATGATCCGTGGCATGGTCGAGCGCCTCGCCAGCCGATTGAAGCAAAACGGTGACGATGTGGACGGATGGTTGCGGCTGGTCCGCGCCTATATGGTAATGGGTGACCGTGACAAGGCGAAGGGCGCGCTGTCGGACGCCCGTCAGGCCGTTGCCAACGACGCCGAGCGGCTGCGACAACTGAACGAAGGCCTGAAGAATCTCGGGCTCGATGGATGAACATGGTGTCGAAAAGCTTAACGCGAATTTCGGATCAGGGCCGGGCATGACGCGCAAGCAGCGGCGTTTGGTGATCATCGGCGGCTCGCTCGCGGTACTCGCGGTCGCGGCGGCGCTGGTGCTGAACGCGATGCGCGATTCGATCGTGTTCTTCTCGACGCCTGCGATGGTGGCCGAGAAACATATCGCGGCGGGTAAACGGTTCCGGCTCGGCGGCCTGGTGGAGCCGGGGTCGCTGGTGCGCGGCGACAATCTGGCGGTCACCTTCGAGGTCTCCGATGGCAGCGCCAAATTGCCGGTTTCGTACAAGGGAATTCTCCCGGACCTGTTTCGCGAAGGGCAGGGCGTGGTCGCCGAAGGTGCGCTCGATCCAGCCGGCGTGTTCAAGGCCGACACCGTGCTCGCCAAGCACGACGAGACCTACATGCCCAAGGAGGTGGCGGACGCCTTGAAGAAACAGGGGCACTGGAAAGACGATTACGGCAAGAAGCCTGATTATAACGCAAAGCCCGCGGGCATCCAGGGAGCGTCGCGATGATCGCGGAAGCCGGCCATTACGCGCTGGTGCTCGCGCTGGCGTTGGCGCTGATCCAGTCCACCCTGCCGCTGCTCGGCGCGCGCTGGCGCGATCCCGCCTTGATGAATGTCGCGCGCTCGACCGCGCTTGAGCAGCTGTTGTTCGTGGCGGCGTCGTTCG
>JAQGKJ010000239.1 GCA_028290165.1 Bradyrhizobium sp.
ACGTGCTGCGCCAGTTCGTGCTGCGCGCCCCGCCGAACATCGTCGAGGGTTTTGGCACCGGTGCGATCCGCGAGGCCTTCAACGCGCTCGGCGCCGCCGGCATCCTGCGCCGGCTCAAGCTGGAGCAGCAGCGCGCGCTGCTCGACCTGTTCACCCGCTCGGCCGGCGAGATGCTGGACGAGGTGTTCGAGAACGATCTGGTCAAGGCGCTGTTCGGGTTCGACGCCATCGTCGGCAACTACGCCAGCCCCTACGCCGCCGGTTCGGCCTATGTGATGCTGCATCATGCGTTCGGCGAGGTGAACGGCAAGAAGGGCGTCTGGGGCCATGCCATCGGCGGCATGGGCGCGATCACGCAGGCGATGGCGCGCGCCGCCGGCGGCCACGGCGTCGAGATCGCGCTCGACGCCGGGGTGCGCGAGGTGATCGTCGAACGCGACCGCGCCGTCGGTGTTATCATCGACAATGGCGAGACCATCCGCGCCAAATATATCGTTTCCAGCGTCAACCCGAAACTGCTGTACACGCGGCTGGTGCCGGCCGATGCGCTGCCGCCGGCTTTTCTCGATCGCATCGGGCATTGGCGTAACGGCTCCGGCACCTTCCGGATGAACGTGGCGCTGAGCGCCCTGCCCTCGTTCACGGCGCTGCCCGGCGCGGGCGATCACCTGACCGCCGGCATCATCATCGGGCCGAGCCTCGGCTATATGGACCGGGCCTGGCAGGACGCGCGGACCCACGGCTGGAGCCGCGAGCCTGTCGTGGAGGTGCTGATCCCCTCGACGCTGGACGACACCCTCAGCCCGCCGGGCCAGCACGTCGCCAGCCTGTTCTGCCAGCACGTCGCGCCGCAGTTGCCCGAAGGCCAATCGTGGGACGACCACCGCGAGGAGGTCGCCGATCTCATGATCGCGACGGTGGACAACTACGCCCCGGGCTTTGCGGCCAGCGTCATCGGCCGGCAGATCCTGACGCCGCTCGACCTGGAGCGCCAGTTCGGGCTGCTCGGCGGCGATATCTTTCACGGCGCCCTGACGCTGAACCAATTATTTTCGGCGCGGCCGATGCTTGGCCACGCCGATTATCGTGGGCCTTTAAAAGGCCTCTACCACTGCGGAAGCGGCGCCCACCCGGGCGGCGGCGTCACCGGCGCCCCCGGCCACAACGCCGCCCGCGTGGTCCTCGGCGATCACCGGTCGCTGTTTAAGTGAGCCATCGGGGGCCCGCCGTGGCGGAAGAATCAGCCGCCTCATGGATTGGCTTCGGCGGCCTTGATAACCCTGTGGATAACCTGTGGAAAACTCGGGGATGACCGGGTGCAGAACCCCTGCGAAAATCGGTTGGAAATCGCGCCGCCAGGCCTGTGCGGAACCCGGGTATTTTCGGGGCATAACCCGCGATCAGGCTGTGGACTTGCGGTAGTGTCTCAGTTTGAAATTTTCTCGGTACTTTGGCTTCTTGCGCCGTTGTTTTTTCAGGATCGCTTGATGTTTTCCCCAATCGCTGGGAGCGATTCCTAAGCTTTCAAATTGAGCAAACTGTGCCGCAGCAAGTCCCGGCTTTTTTGCTGTCGCCGTGACAGGCTTGCCGCTTGATGCGCTAAACCACGAGGCATTCTGTCGCCCGACAAGTGTGCTTCCGCCATTGTAGTGCCCTTTGCGCTCATGGTCGCCCTCCCTTGCGAAGCTTACCGCTAAGCATTACCCTAATCTGCGCCGAGCAGAAAGCAGGAGATAGCCCCCGATGCCAGAGAACCGATTCGATGGGCAACCCGTCAACGGAACCCAAGTAGCCCTAACTAGCAGCGGGTCCGCGATCACTCCGCATCGCGTAATAGTCACAGAAAATGGGCGGCTTGTTCGGGAAACGGATTTCGCTTCAAAGGCGGACGCGCAGCGCGCCTACGACCAAGAACAAAAGGCAGCGGTCAATGCCAAGAGGCCCTAAAGGCGAAAAGCGTCCGGCGGACGCCATCGGCAACGCCGTCATGATCGCCAGAATCGCCACGGGCGAGATTGAGGATATCACCACCGACGACGGCAAGAACGCCGCCGCCGTAGCGCTGGGGCGCATGGGCGGTAAGGCGCGGGCTGAGGGGATGACAGCCAAGCGGCGAAAAGAAATTGCCAAGAAGGCAGCCAAAACTCGCTGGGCAAAATAGCAGCACATTCGTGCGATTCAGTATCTGCCCAAGCAAGCCACCCCGAAATGCCAAAATATGGATGGGTGTTGGGACACTACATACGCAACACTAAGCCCCAGCGCCATGCGGCGGCGTTCTTGTCGCACGCGGCTGCGATGTCCATATGGCCGGCGACGGAGCTTGGCAATCATGACGGGCGTTACCGATGGTGTCCAGCCCCGCGCGCTTTTCGCCTTTAGGGCTTCGGGGCATATCGCAGTGACCTTGTTACTTGCTTGATCCCTCGGCAGTCTTGGCAGACGGCTTGTTGCCGGTCGAAGTCTGTTGTTAAACCAAAAGCGGCGCTGATCGGGTTCACCTGTTGCCGAGGGCCGATTGAGGTAAGTTTTGCTATACAGTCGTCGCAATACGCTTCTGGCGTATTTTCCGTGAGGAATTTGTAGACCGTTTCCGGATTCGTCATGTCAATCCCCGCATGGTTTTGGCGGTAAGCTTCGCAAGGGAGGCGGCTGGTATGGCGAATGACTACAACAATTTGCCAACAGGTATGAAAGTCCTGAAGTTCATAGTTGGGTTGTGCCCGGCCCTAGTGACTTGGAAAATGACCGGGAACATATGGTCTGCGGCAGCAGTATTTCTCATCGGGTTAGTCGCAGGAATGGCAGTGTCTAGCTGGTATATCGGCTATCTTTCGCGGAACGCCCACCGCGACGCGAGCGGCGAACTAAGCGGCGCAGAGGTGCAGCGCGTGCTACGGCAATCTTTGCCCGTGTTCCTTTGGGCACCGGCAGTCTGCGGAATCGTCGCCGCCACCTCCTTTATCTGGCTATCAATTTCAAACTGAGACACTACCGACCGGCGGCCGAGTCTGAAATTACTCAACCGGGACGTGGCATTTCTTGCAATGGAAGTCGGGACCCTTGCGTGTTTTCACGACCTCAAAGCCACGGGAACGGTCTCGACCGCAGGCAGCTTCCTGCCCTTGGGCTGGACCACGACCGCCATGCCGGTCCTGCCGCACTTCGGGCATCGCAACTTCTCGTACCAATCCTCGATCATCCGGCGCCCCGCAGGG
>JAQGKJ010000415.1 GCA_028290165.1 Bradyrhizobium sp.
ACCAAAAAATGAGCCGCTTCTGGAGCAGTTTGACGCACGATTTGAAGCCCTACGTACCGGGTGAACAGCCGCGCATCGCGGAGCTGGTCAAGCTCAACACCAATGAAAATCCGATAGGTCCTTCGCCGCGCGCGTTGGACGCGATCCGCGGCGAGGCGACTGATACGCTGCGCCTGTATCCGGACCCACAGGCCACCGCGCTGCGGATTGCTTTGGCCACGTACCACCGGGTGCGACCCGAACAGGTGTTCGTCGGCAACGGCTCGGACGAGGTACTGGCGCACGCCTTCTCCGCTCTGCTGAAGCATGATGCGCCGCTGCTCTTCCCAGATATCACCTACAGTTTCTACCCGGTCTATTGCCGCCTGTTCGGCATCGCCTACGAGGCCGTGCCGCTCGATGAGGCCATGCAAATCCGCGTTACCGACTATCGCCGGCCTGCCGGCGCGCTCGTCGTACCCAATCCGAACGCGCCAACTGGGGTTGCGCTGTCACGGGCTGAGATCGTGACCCTGTTGGAGGAACATCCTGACGCTCCCGTGGTGATCGACGAGGCCTATGTTGATTTCGGCGCCGAGACCGCAATTCCACTGGTCGCCTCCCACCCGAATCTTTTGGTCATTCAAACCATGTCCAAGTCCCGGGCCCTGGCCGGGCTGCGGGTCGGCTATGCGATCGGCGACGCCGACCTGATCGAGGCGCTCACCCGGGTGAAGGACAGCTTCAACTCCTATCCTCTTGGCCGGCCCGCCCAGGCCGGCGCCATCGCCTCCCTGGGGGACGAGGCCTATTTTCAACAGGCCCGCGCTCGCGTCATCGAAGGCCGAGAGCGGCTAAACAGCGGACTGGTCCGGCTTGGCTTCGAAGTGCTGCCGTCCTCCGCTAATTTCGTCTTCGCGCGTCATCCGGCGCATGAGGGCGCGGCGCTGGCTACCGCGCTGCGCCAACGGGCGGTGATCGTCCGCCATTTTCCCGCGCCTCGCATCTCCGACTTTCTGCGGATAACCGCGGGCACAGACGGGCAAATCGACCGGCTGTTGTCGGCCCTATCGGACATTTTGAGCAGCGAGCCTGCAGCCCACGGCAACGACGGAGCCGTTGCGCAGGGATGGCGGGGACCTCCACGCTAATTTAATTCGGCCGCCGGGATTTCCGCAGCGTCGCCAGCACGATGTCGGCTGCCCGCACGCTCGGCGACTGATTGCCGGTCGACATGATCGCGTCGATCTTTGCAAAAGCCTCGACCTGCCGCCGCCGCGCCGGAGAATCGCCGAGCACCTCGCGCAGCGCCTGCGACAGCTTCTCCGGCGTGCAATCCTGCTGCAGGAATTCCGGAACGACGTTCTCGCCGACCACCAGATTGGCCAGGATGACCGACTGCAGGTTGATCGCCCGCAGCAATATCCAGGCTTCGACCGCACCGGTCCTGTAGGCCGTGACCATCGGCACGCCGGCGAGCGCAAGCTCGAGCGTCACGGTGCCGGATTTGGCCAGCGCGGCGCGGGCGATCCGAAACGCGGCTCGCTTCTCCTGCTCGCCGATCACGATTCGAGGCGCGACCTTCCAGCTCCTGACGCCGTCGGCGACCGCCTCCTGCAAATGCGGCATGGTCGGCAGGATCAGTTCGAACGCCACGCCCTCGTCCGTCAGCCGCGCCAGCGTCTCGCCGAATACCGCCATGTGATGCCTGACCTCGCTGCGGCGGCTTCCCGGCAGCACCAGGAGCACCGGCGGCGGCGCGTCCCGGCGCGTTTGCTCGTTACCGCTGGGCCGCAGACTCCCGATCTGCTCGGTCAGGGGGTGTCCTACATAGCTGCAGGGCGGACCCCGCAGCCTGCTGTAGGCCTCCGGCTCGAAGGGCAACAAGGCCAGCACATGGTCGACATAGCCGCACATCGCCCGCGCCCGCCCCGGCCGCCATGCCCAGACCGAGGGCGATACGTAGTCGATGATCGGGATCGAGGGATCGTGGGCCCGAACCCGCCGTGCCACCCGATGGGTAAAATCGGGACTGTCGATGATCACGAGAATGTCGGGCGAGGCTTCCGTCACCGCGTTGGCGGTTCCCCGGATCAGCCGCAAGATCTTCGGGAGCTGCTTCACCACCTCCGCCAGTCCCATGATGGACAGCTGCTCGATCGGAAACAGCGACGTCAGCCCCTCGCGCGCCATCGACTGGCCGCCGACGCCCACGAACCGAACGGCGCCGCCGAGCCGCTGCCGCAACACCTTCATCAGGGCGGCGCCGAGCCGGTCGCCCGATTCCTCCGTCGCGATCAGGAATATCTTGCGCGCGACGTCGCCCGTTGTTCGCACTGAGCTCACGCGGGCAAACCGGTCACGAAAAGGCCCGCGGCGTCAGCCAGCTCGATCATGCTCTGAGGTTCGACGACGACGGTGTTGCCGGCGACGATCGCGATCCCGGCAAGTTCGGCCTTGGCCGCGCCGTCGATGGTTCGCGGTCCTATGGTCGGAAGATCGAAACGCAGATCCTGTCCGCTTTTCGGCGCCTTCACCAGCGCGCCGCGCGCAGTTTTGGCGCGAATGCGACCTGCGCTGCGCAAATGCGCAACGCGCGCCAGTAATCCGTCGGTACCCTCGATGTCCTCGACCCCGACCACGTGACCGTCGATCACCACCGCGGCCTGACCGATATCGAAGGGACTGAGCGCGCGCAGCACCTCGCAGCCCCTGGCGATATCGGCCGCCGCATTGGCATCGGGCGAAGCGCGGGTGAGACATCCCTCGGGCATCAAGAGGTCCGGGGCGACATCCTTGATCCCCACCATCCGAAAGCCGTCCTGTTCGAGAATTCGGCCGATCCCGGACAGCAGATGATCGTCGCCGCCGCGGAACGCCGCCCACACCCTCCCGAGGACGCGAAGTGTGCCCCAATCCAGCCGGATCTCCGAGAGCCCCGGCCGCACCAGCGTGCCGATGAAAACCAGATCGCGACAGTTTTCGGCGCGAAACAGCTTTATGGCCCTGCCGACCTGACCGACCGAGATCCAGTGATGGCGAAAGCGCTCCACGGCGACGGGATCGCAGGCGCCTTTCAGCGCGAACAGGACCGGATTGATGCCGCGCGCGGCGAGCGAGTCTGCGACCGCGAACGGCATGACGCCGCCCGCCGCGATCAGGCCGACCGGTGAGGAAATCTCCAAAGCCTTCGTGGTCATCGCTCCGGCGACCCCATCACTGGCTGTTGCCGGTGTCGGCCGGAAGGCACAGCGCCCGATGCTTGCCGTCACCGATGAAGCTCAGGATTTCCGCGATCGCGGGATCCTCGCTCGCCAGCGGCTGCACTTCATTCAGCCGTTCGGCAAAAATGCCGGGGCCGTGGAACAGCTTCTGATAGAACGCGCGAACCGTGGCGAGCCGTTCGCGGGTGAACTTGCGGCGCTTCATGCCGACGATGTTGAGCCCCTCGAGGCTGGCGTACTGGCCGTTGACGAGGCCGAACGGGATCACGTCGCTGCGAACGCCGCAGACGCCGCCGACCATCACCTGTGGCCCGATCCGGGTGAACTGATGCACCGCGGACAGCCCGCCGATAAAGACGAAATCGCCGATCTCGCAGTGGCCACCGAGCGTCGCCGAGGTCGCGAAGATGACGTCGTTGCCGACCCGGCAGTCGTGGCCGACGTGGCTGCAGTTCATGAAATAACCGCGATCGCCGACGCGGGTGATGCCGCCGCCGGCCACCGTGCCGGCGTTCATGGTCACCTGCTCGCGGATGGTGCAGCCCTGGCCGATCTGAAGCCTGGTGAGTTCGCCGCGATAGCTCAGCGACTGCGGCGGCGTGCCGAGCGAAACGAAGGGGTAGATCGTGCAGCCGTCGCCGATCGTGGTCTGTGCCGTGATGTGCACATGCGCGATCAGCTTGCAGTTCTTGCCGATCACGACATGCGGGCCGACGACGCAGTAGGGACCGATCGAGGTGCCCTCGCCGATCACAGCGCCGTCTTCAATCCGCGCGGTCGGATCGATCGTGCTCATCGAGTGGTCCGGTATCAGCTGATCTCGCTTGCGGGCTAAGATGTTGAGTTTTCTGGTGGTTACCGCGACATGCCGGACCTGTCCAGTGACGTATGGTTACGCCGTGACACGTTTGGGGCAGTTGCCATCAGTCGCTCAGCATCGCCCCGACGTCGGCTTCGGCCACCGTCATGCCGTTCACCTTGGCATCGCCGTGAAACCACCACATGGTCTTGCGGCGGCCAATGCTGTGCATGTGGTATTCGATGGTATCGCCGGGCATCACCGGCTTGCGGAACTTGCACTTGTCGATGGTGAGAAAATACACCGCGCGCGGCTTCTCGGTGCCTTCGACCGATTTGATACCGATGACGCCGGCAGTCTGCGCCATGGCTTCGATCATCATCACGCCCGGATAGACCGGGCGCTCCGGAAAATGACCGAGGAACGGCAGTTCGTTGAAGGTGACGTTCTTGACGCCGATGCCCGAGTAATCGGTGCGGACATTGATCACCCGATCGATCAGCAGCATCGGAAAACGATGCGGAAGCGTCTTGAGAATCTCATTGATGTCGATGAGCTCGAATTTGACCGGTGCCTCCATCAATCGCGTCCCTCATCCTTCGGATCGGCCGTGGCATCGCGCACCAGGCGCTCGACCGCAACGATCTCCCGGAACCACTGCCTGGTCGGTTTTGCAAAGAAGCCACCCCAGCGCCCGCCCGCCGGTATGTCGTCCTTGACGGCGCTCATCGCCGTGACCTGTGCCCCATCGCCGATGCGAAGGTGGTTGTTGATACCCACCTTGGCGCCCAGCGCCACATTGTCGCCAATCGTCAGGCTGCCGGCCAACCCTATCTGGGCCGCAAGCAGGCAATGCCTGCCGATCGTCACATTGTGACCGATCTGGACCTGATTGTCGATTTTGGTGCCTTCGCCGATCACGGTGTCGCGCAGGCTGCCGCGGTCGATCGTCGTTCCGGCGCCGATCTCGACATCGTTCTGGATCAGGACGCGGCCGGTCTGCGGCACCTTCAAATGGCCATCCGGTCCGAAGAAGACGAAGCCATAGCCATCTTGTCCGATGCTGCAACCGGGGTGGATCAGGACATGATCGCCAATCAGCGCAAACTGAATCGAGCAGCGCGCGCCGACGTTGCAATCCCTGCCTATCCTGACATTGGCGCCGATCACGGTCCCCGCGCCGATCACTGTCCCCGCACCGATTTCGACGTTCGGGCCGATCACGGCAAGCGGATCGACGATCACGCCGTCCTCCAGACGCGCGCTTGGATCGATCACGGCGGAAGGTGCGATCCCGGCGCTCCCGAACCAGGATTGCGGGCGAAGCGCCTCGCGGTGCAGTGTGCGCGCAACCTTGACGAATTCGCGGAAAGGCTGGGCCGCGCGCAAGACCGCCACATGGGCGGGGACCTCGGCCTCGAAACGCCCGCTGACCAGGCATGCGCCGGCCTTGGTGGCGGCGAGCTCGTTGGTGTATTTCAGATTGTCGTAAAAGGTCAGATGCATCGGGCCGGCTTCGTCGAGCGATGCCAGTCCCCTGACCTGCTGGCCG
>JAQGKJ010000280.1 GCA_028290165.1 Bradyrhizobium sp.
AGCCGCCGCAAGTCGCCGTCGCTGACGGTGCGCTGGAGTTTGCGTTCACCGTCGACCAGAAACAGAATCTTCTTGCCGCCGCGATCGAGCCGATCGAGCGCATCGCGCAAGGTCGCGTCGCGGGTAATGCAAAGGTTGGAAATATCCAATTCAGTTTTCCTTCAGCGTATTCGACGGGCGGGTACGCCAGCATAGGTCGCGTCCGCGGGCAAGTTGGCGGTAACCACCGCGCCCGCGCCAACGGTCGCCCCGCGCCCGATCGTCAAACCCGGCAGCACGTTGACACCGGCGCCCAGAAAGACACCGTCTTCCAGCGTGACGTTGCCGCCAAGCGTGGCATTTGGCGCGACATGACAAAAGGCGCCAACGCGGCATTGGTGATCGACGATTGCCCCGTGATTGATAATGCAACCCCGCTCAATGGTCGCGGCCGGAGCGACGATTGCGCCCGCCGCCACGAAACTTCCGGCGCCAACCGAGGCGCTTTTGGCAATGATGCAGGCCGGATGCAATACCGTGCGCGGAATGGCACCCGCCCGCTGCAACCGCTCGAACAGGACGGCGCGGCCGCGATTGTCGCCGACGCTGACGTGGAACGATGTTGTTTTCACCTCGATCGCGTCGGACAATTTCTCCACCGTCAGGCCCAGCACGGCGGTTCCAGTCCGCGCCGGATTTTCGTCGAAAATGCGCACGCTGGCCTGCCCGGGCGCGCCGCTCAGCAGCGCGTCATATACGACCCAGGCATGACCGCCGGCGCCAACCAGGATGATGGTTTCAGTAGGCATTGATTTTTGCGCCGGTAAGCTGGGTCAGGTCAACACTGCCGAGCAGAGTAACAATACGCGGTCCGGATTCGCCATCGCCATAGACGTTGCGGCCGTCGAATTTCGGCCGGCCCAGCGCTTGCCGGATGGCCTGACCGATCTCGGCCGCATCGGTCGTCACATCGATCACGTTGGCATTCCGCTCGCGCAGATTCTGCCGCGAGCCGATGTTGACGACGGGCGTGCCGAATGTCGCGGCCTCGATGATGCCGCTGCTGGAATTTCCGATCATGACATCGACAGCCGACATCCATGAGACGAATTGCGGCCGCGGCAGGTGGGTGGCGAGATGTATTTGCATGGCATTCGCCCGCTGTTCCAGCGCCGCACGCACCGCGAGGCTTCCGGCATCGGAATTGGGTTTCACGGCGATGACCTGCACACTAGACCGCTGCAGTTCGCCAATAATGGCGGCGGCGTGAACGCCGGACTGCTCGGCTTCCTGGAGCACCGGATGATAGACCATGAGGGCGATCGGGCGCGAGGGATCGAAGCCGATGCTCTCGCACAACGCCTTGCGGTCCAGGACTGCAAGCTGACGCAGTCCGTCGAGCCCCGGCGCGCCGACTGCCCAGACGCGGCCGGCGTCTTCCCCCATGCCTACCAGCCGTGCCCGGCTCTGCTCCGTCGCCGCGAAATGCAGCCGGGCCAATTTCGAGATGGCGTGACGGATCGATTCATCGACCGTGCCGGACCGTTCGCCGCCATGAACATGCGCGACCGGAATATTCAGATGTACCGCGGCAATGGCTGCGGCGAGCATCTCGCCACGATCGCCGAGCACCAGCGCGAGATCAGGCCGCAGCTCCGCGAGCGCGTCGGTGAAGCCTATCACCATCTGGCCGATATGCTTCGCCATCAGCGCGCCGCTCGGTTTGCCGTCTTCAACGGCGACCTTCCTGAAGACCGGCAGGCCGGACGCTTCGACTTCGGTGACAGTCAGTCCGTAGTCAGGCGACAGGTGCATGCCGGTAACGATGATCGACAGATCAAGCGCGTCCGAGCGATGGATGAGGTCCAGCGTCGAGCACATCAGGCCGAAATCGGCCCGCGTGCCGGTGAAGTAGCAGACGCGCCGTTTCACGTCAGGTCCGGCCACTGGAGGGTCTCGTTCGCTGCGATGTCGCGCGTCGCGCGGCGGCCGATCGCCGCGTCGAGCTGGGCCGGCGGAATCCCGGTACCCGGCCGCAGCAGCGCGATGTCGTTCGCCGCGATGGCCTCGCCCTTGGCGATGTTACGAACCGTGGTGATGCTGCGCCGGACCAGATCGCGCACCGGAAGTTCCGACGCCGTCGGCGCCTTGACGTCGGATCCGAGCGCCACCTCGACGTCGCGGATCTGCCGCACCAGCGCGCCGAGTTGGTCGGGCTCGAGCGAAGCCTTGTGGTCCGGCCCCGGCAATTCGCGGTCGAGGGTGAAATGCTTTTCGATCACCCTTGCACCAAGCGCCACGGCGGCGGTCGAGACTGCCAGGCCAAGCGTATGGTCCGAATAGCCGACCGACAGGCCGGTCGCTCGCGCCATCGTATTCATGGCCCGCAGGTTAACGTCCGCGCTGTCGGTCGGATAGTTCGACGTGCAATGCAGGATGGTCACCATCTCCGTCAGCGGCTCGACCAGTCCCTTCGCCGTCCGCGTCTGACGAATGATATCGACCGCAGCAACGACTTCATTCAGGTCCGCCATCCCGGTTGAAACGATCAGTGGCAATCTCTTGCCCGCCATGTGCCTGAGCAGCGGTGCGTTGGTGATTTCACCCGATGGGACCTTGATGCGTTTGATACCGAGTGCGACGAGAAAGTCGAGCGCCTCCTCGTCGAAAGCCGTGGACATGAACTCGATGCCGACCTGGGTGCAGTGATCAAACAGACGCTGATGCAGTGTTTCCGACATCTCAAGCGATTTCAGCATAGCGTGCTGATCGCTCTCACCGGTTGCCTGCTTCTGGTATCCGGCGGTCTCGGCGCCTTTGCGCACCACCTTGTCGGCGGAGAAGGTCTGAAACTTGACGGCGTCGGCGCCGCTTTTCGCGGCAGCCTCGACCAATGCCTGCGCCATCTTCTCGTCGCCGTTATGATTGACGCCGGCCTCGGCGATGATGAAGGTCTTCATGGCGATTTGCCGTAATGTCTTGCCAGGGCTTCGGCGGCAACCCAGTCCGCGTCGGTGTCGATATCGAACGCCTCGCATGGCTGGTCGCAGAGAACCCCGACGGTTCGCGGCGGGAAAAAGCTTCCCTGCGCTTCTAGCACGGCCGACCGGACAAGGTACATGTTGCCGGCAATGCAGACCGCGGGCGGGAGGTCCTGCGCGCGCAGGCGCGTTCCCTCGGGATCCCCGAAGGGCCGCAGTTTGCCCCCTTCCTCCCAGTGGAAAACGTGGAACGGATGCTGGCTCACCGGCGCGACGCCGATCACGGCGTCGCAATCGCCGCGATCGATGTGGGCGAAGGCTTGATGCCAGCGCGACGGCTCGCGGACCGGCGACGTCGGCTGCAGCAGTGCGACGAGATCATAAGACCGCTGGCTCTGCCGCTCCCTCTCCAGCACATCGCGTACAACGTCCGCCGAGCTGGCGGTATCGGTGGCAAGCGCGGCTGGTCGCAGATAGGGCACATCGATACCCGCCAACCGGCTCGCATTTGCGATCTCTTCCGAATCGGTCGAGACCACGACCTTGTCGAACCCGGGCATGTCCAGCGCAAAGCGGATCGACCAGCCGATCAGGGGAAAGCCGAGAAAACTCCTGATGTTCTTGCCGGGCAAGCGTTTCGAACCACCGCGAGCCGGAATGATAGCCAGCGTCTTCAAGGGCAAACCACCGCTATTGCGAGAGGAACTCTTTCAGCATACGCAGCCCGACCGTACCGCTTCGCTCGGGGTGAAATTGGGTCGCCGTGACATTGTCCCGCTTCACCATCGCGCTGATGCGGTGACCGCCATAGTCGCAATCGGCAAGCCGGTCATCGTCGTTCGACGGCTGCGCGGCAAACGAATGCACGAAATAAACCGCAGGTCCTGCGCCGGCGAACGGGTCGAGCAAGGTCTTGTCCCATGTCTGCCCGGCCCGCGGTTCGATTAAATGATTCCAGCCGATGTGGGGCACGCGCTGCGGTGCGCCGCTCGTCGTGGTGTTGGGTATGATGCGGACAAGCCCGGGCAAAATTCCCAGACCCGGCGTTTCGCTGAACTCTTCGCTCGCCTCGAACAGGATTTGCATGCCGACGCAGATGCCGAGCATGGGGCGCCCGGATTTGACGAATTCACGGATCGCATCGCCATGGCCGAGGTCGTTCACCGCGCGCATGCATTCGGAGAACGCCCCGACTCCTGGGACCACAAGCCGTTCGGCGGCGACCGCTTCCCGGGGGTCTTCGGTAACATGCACGTCGGCGCCCGCGTGCTCCAGCGCACGTGAGACGTTGAGCATGTTGCACATGCCGTAGTCGAGCAATGTGACCTTCTGCGTGGACATTAGACCTGCCTGACAGCCAATCCGGCCTTGAGTGCGGCGGCCCGGATGTCACCCAACTTAAGCCGATTATAATGCAGGGTGTTGGCCATCGAAATCCCGTCGGCGCGGCCCAATTGGGCGGCCATCAGAAAATCCTCGATACTGCCCATGCCGCCGCTGGCGATCACGGGCACCGTGGCCGCCTCGCTAACCTGGCGGATCAGATCGATGTCGAACCCCTTGCGGGTTCCCTCCCGGTCGACCGAGGTCAAAAGGATCTCGCCAGCGCCCATTTCAATGCCGCGCCGGACCCATTGCAGGACGTCCAGACCGGTCCGCTCCCTGCCATTGTCAGTGTAGGCCTCCCATTTGCCCTGCGCGACCTGCTTGGCCTCGACCGACAATACCATGGCCTGGGAGCCAAAATGCCGCGCAACCTCACTGATGAGGCCCGGACGGGCAATGGCGGCGGTATTGATGGCCACTTTGTCGGCCCCCGATCTGAGAATATGCCTGGCATCATCCACCGAGCGGATGCCACCGCCGACGGTGATGGGAATAAAAACCTGATCCGCAGCGCGCCGGATGATATCGCTGAGATTGTTGCGGCCGTAGAGGCTCGCCACGATGTCCATGTAGATCAGTTCGTCGGCGCCGGCCCGATAATAGCCGAGGGCAAATTCCTGCGGGTCCCCCATCACCCGCAAGCCTTCGAGCTGGACGCCCTTGATAAGGTTTTTCCCCTTGATATCGAGCCGGGGAATAATTCTGAGGTTGCTCACGCGGTTCACTCGTCAGTTTCGGGAGCTTATTCGTCCCACACCGCGTGACGCAACTGCCAGTTATTGCCCACCCACTTCCACAGGTTGGGGGAACGGAAATTATCGGCGAGCCGGGCAAAATACTGCCCGGTCATGATCGGGTCCTCGAACATCCTGCTGGCTTGCGGAAACTCTTTCTCCGGGATGCTCAAATAGCGAAAAATCTCATCGGCAAAGCGCGAGGGATATTCGTGGTCGAAGCGCTTGACGAGCGCGACGCCTTCCTCGCGGTCAATATCGCCGGACCGGATCTCCTGCGACGCGTCGTAGCTGGCGCGGCCGATGCCGAACTTCACGCCGGTCGTGTAATAGTGGAAGTCATCGATGCGATCGTCGATGCTGTTGTATTTGCTGTAGGTGCCCGGCGTGCGCTCCGGCGAGGCCTGGAAGCCGCCGTGTTCCACCGCGTAGTAGTAGCAGCTCTGCGGATGCCACTTCAGATAATAGCCAAGATAATGCACCTCGACCTTCTGCCGCTCAATCTCGTGCGGATCGGCGGGAAGATAGGGCAGCAAATCCTGATGTTCGACGCCGAACTGGCTCTTCAGGTCGGCGATCGAAACACCACCGAGGAAAATCTTCGATTGGTCGTCGGAGGTGAAGTATGACCAGTCCCGTTTTGCGCTGTCGGTATCGCCGATCGGG
>JAQGKJ010000286.1 GCA_028290165.1 Bradyrhizobium sp.
GGGAGAGCACGAAGGAAACCGTTAAAACCATTGCGTGCGGGAATGCCGGGTTATTCTGGTGCGACCGTGGTGACTACGCTCGTGTGCTTTTTACACTTTGCACGCGAGGCTGCGGGTGCACTGGGCACCCGGCATTCCCCGCGCCCTCTGTTTCAGGGCGAAAGCTTCATGCACAACTCGGGCGCATCACGCCGCGGGAATGCGGAGTTGTATCTTCTCTTGGCTGTTTGAAAAATTGAAATCCGTAACAGTTCGTTAGCACGTGTCGCGCCGCACTCTCAGCTGTCATCACCCGCGAAAGCGGGTGATCCAGTATTCCAGAGACGCCAGCGATAGAACCGAAAGGCCGCGGCGTACTGGATACCCCGCATGCGCGGGATATGACGAGTTTTGTGGAAGGAGCGAAACGCGCCCTCGCCCCAACCGGCGTGTGATGCGCGGTCTAGCGCGGCGCGTCCGCGAGTGCGGCGAGAATTCGCGCCCACGAGCGAATGCCCTTGTGAAAACTCTTCAGGTCGTATTTCTCGTTGGGCGAATGGATGTTGTCGTCGTCGAGCCCAAAGCCCACCAGCACGGTGTCGAGGCCGAGCGTGCGCTTGAAGTCGGCGACGATCGGGATCGAGGCGCCCGAGCCCATCAGGACCGTTTCCTTGCCCCACTCCTCGGTCAACGCGCGCTTGGCGGCGATGAGCGGCTTCATGTTCCAGTCGAGCGCAATCGCAGGCGCTGCCGAATGGTCGCCGAATTCGGCCTTGCAATCTCCGGGCAAACGCGCGGTGACGTAATCGCGAAACGCTTTGCGGATCTTCTCGGGCTGCTGCCCCTCCACCAGCCGGAAAGAAACCTTCGCGGAGGCTTCCGCGGGGATCACCGTCTTTGAACCCTCACCGGTGTAGCCGCCGATGATGCCGTTGACGTCGCAGGTCGGGCGCGAGGAGATCTGCTCGATCAAGAGGCGGCCTTTTTCGCCGGCGGGGATCGAAAGCCCGATGGGTTTAAGAAAGGACTCCGGCGTCAAATTGAGCTTTGACCACTGCGCGAGAATATCGGCCGGCAGATCCTTCACCCCCTCATAGAAGCCGGGAATCGTGATGTGGCCGTTGTCGTCGAAGATGCCGCCGAGGATGCGGGTCAGCACCCGGATCGGATTTTGCGCGCCGCCGCCGAAGATGCCGGAATGCAGATCACGGTTGGCGGCCTTGATCTTGACCTCCTCGTAGAGCAGTCCGCGCAGCGAGGTCGTGATCGCCGGCGTATTCGGATCCCACATGCCGGTGTCGCAGACCAATGCGAAGTCGGCCTTGAGGTCGGCCTTGTTGGCTTCGAGGAACGGCACGAAATTCTTCGATCCGATTTCTTCTTCGCCTTCGATGACAATGGTGACGTCGACCGGCAGCGAACCGGTAACGGATTTCCAGGCCCGGCAGGCTTCAACAAAAGTCATCAGCTGGCCCTTGTCGTCCTCGGCGCCGCGCGCGACGATGATCTTGCGGCCGTCGGCATGGGTGGTAACGGCCGGCTCGAACGGCGGACGGTGCCAGAGATTGAGCGGATCGACCGGCTGCACGTCGTAATGGCCGTAGAACAGCACGTGCGGCCGCGGCTCACCGTTTCCTTTGCCGCCGCCATTGGCCCTGGCGACGATGGCGGGATGACCGGCCGTCGGCCTGACGTCGGTCGCAAAGCCGAGCGTCGCGATGTCCCTGGCAAGATGCTCGGCGGCCGCCTTGCAATCCGCGGCAAAGGCGGGATCGGCCGAGATCGACTTGATCCGCAGCAGGGCAAACAGCCGCTCGAGGCTGTTGTCGAAATCGGCATCGATGCGGTCGAGGACCGGCTGAAGTTGCGGCGCGCTGGACATTTTGGTCTTCCCTAGCTGGCGGGGTTATTCTGCAGGTGAGGTTGTAGCTTGCCGGCCACCGGAGACAAGGCGCTGACGGCATCTTCCGAAGGCGGATGCAGGATGTGCCAGACCAATCCTCCGGCAATCATGACCGCAGCGGCGAGATTGTTCCCGTAGGCCTGCAGATCGTTCGGAAAAACCGGAAACGACAGGCACATCAGGAGTACCGCGATTGCAAGCGTGGCCCACGTCCCGATCCGCAACGCTGGACGCGGGTCATAGGCTGCCCGGTGGATCAGGATGGTGATCGGAAAGAACAGCCACATGAAATAATATTGTCGGGCCAGTGGCGAGGCCACCGTAAGCAGGCAAAACAAAATACCAAGTTCCTCGGCATCCGAGCGCGGTGTTCTCCGCGCGCGCGGCGGCATGACGGCGATGTAGCCAAGCCCGATCGCCAGCGATATCGCGAGCACGACCCAATTCGCCGTCTTGAAATCGAGATCGAGCAGATTCATGTACGCTGGCTGCCTCGCGGGATTATCCTGGTTGTAGTTGACCGGCCGCGTCAGCCTATGCGTCATCGCGATGATGGATTGATTGACCCAGGACCAGTTCTGTTCGCCACGCTGGCCAAAACCCTGTTCCGAACTCGACCCGACCATTCCCTGATACCATGTCTTCAATTCGGAGACATTGTGCTGGAAACCGCGGATGGGCGACGGGACGACGAACAGAAAGACCCCCAGGAAGACGACCATGCCCGCGACCGCCGCCCATTGCCGGCGCCATACCAGATACGGAAACACGGCGACGGGAAAAACCTTGATCGCAGTCGCCAGCGCAAACATGCTTCCCGCCATCCAGGGGCGCTTGTGCTGCAGCAGCCAGAACCCGAACAGCATCATCGCGAGCAGGATGAGGTTCGGTTGCCCGAGATCGAACATGTCGAACACCGACGATATCGTGACGATGCTCGGCAGCGCAAACAGCCAGGGGCCGGGTATCCGTCCCGATCCGGTCATCGCGTTCGAGAATTGAGCCGTCATCCACCACGCCACGACGTTGAGCGCCGACAGGCATGAATAGAGTGCAATCTTGCCGAAATAAGCGGGTACTGCCAGCAGCACCGCGGGCAACGGCGGATAGATGAAATCGAAATACGTCGTGGGATCACTGGGGTAGAGGTCCCTGCCCTGCAGCACCTGCTGGCCGGCCCAGAACCACAGCGGATAGTCCTTGGTCTTGCCGTTCCCCCAGATTTCCGGACCGAGAACGTCGGCCGTCAGCGCGATACAGCAGACCAGGAAAAGAATGTCGAGCGGCGCTCGCAACGACGGATATCTCAGCACACGAACCTTTCCGGAAAATCAGAGGGAGATCACGTCGCACATAAGCGCGGTCTTATCGTCGCAGCAACCCGCCGAGCGCGCCGCGCACCAGCGCGCGGCCGACCGAACCGCCCACCGAGCCGCCAACCGACTTGCCGAGATCGGCAACTACCCCGCCGACCACCTTGTTGGTGACCGAGCGCGTGACGCTCCGCGCGATGACCTGACCGGTCGACATCCTGCCGCGCGGCACGTTGGTGCCGAAGATCGTGCCGACGATCGAACCGATCTGCCCGAGAATTCCACCGCCAGAGCCGCCGGGCGACACCGCGGTGCCCGCTACGCGCTTCTGCAGCACCTCGTAGGCGGATTCGGAATCGATCGCCGTGTCGTATTTGCCCTTCACCGGGCTCTTGTCCATGATCGCCTTGCGTTCCTCAGGGCTGATCGGTCCGATCCGCGCCGTCGGCGGCCGGATCATGACACGCTCGACCATCGCCGGCACGCCGTTGCCTTCCAGGAACGACACCAGCGCCTCGCCCTTGCCGAGCTCCATGATGACCTGTGCGGTGTCGAGCTTCGGATTGGGCCGGAACGTCTGCGCTGCCGCCTGAACCGCCTTCTGGTCGCGCGGCGTGAAGGCGCGCAACGCATGCTGCACGCGGTTGCCGAGCTGGGCGAGCACCTTGTCCGGCACGTCGATCGGATTCTGCGTCACGAAATAGACGCCGATGCCCTTGGAACGTATCAGCCGCACCACTTGCTCGATCTTGTCCATCAGCGCCTTGGGCGCATCGTTGAACAACAGATGTGCCTCATCAAAGAAGAACACGAGCTTGGGCTTTGGCGGATCGCCGGCCTCGGGCATCACCTCAAACAGCTCCGACAGCATCCACAGCAGGAAGGTCGCATACAATTGCGGGCTCTGCATGAGCTTGTCGGCGACCAGGATGTTGACCATGCCCCGGCCATCGCTGTCGGTGCGCATGAAATCCTTCAGCGCCAGCGCCGGCTCGCCGAAAAACCTCGCGCCGCCCTGATTTTCCAGCACCAGCAGCTGACGCTGGATCGTTCCAACGGTCTGCTTCGAGACATTGCCGTATTGCGTGGTCAGCTCATTGGCGTGTTCGGCGATGTAGGCCAGGATCGCCCGCAGATCCTTCATGTCCAGCAGCAACAATCCCTGCTCGTCCTCCACCTTGAAGGCGATGTTCATCACGCCTTCCTGAACGTCGTTCAGGTCCATCATGCGGGACAGCAGCAGCGGCCCCATTTCCGAGACGGTGGCGCGCACCGGATGGCCCTGCTCGCCGAAC
>JAQGKJ010000288.1 GCA_028290165.1 Bradyrhizobium sp.
CGCGGCGCGATGTCGTTTACGACCGCCAGCGGGGCCAAATTCAACTGCGGCGACGGCCCCGGCCGGCCGGTCGCGGTGCGCTTCCTGACGACCGATGCCGAACGCCGGATTCTGCTCAACCCCGAACTTGGACTCGGCGAAGTTTACATGGAGGGCACGTTCGTCGTCGAGAACGGCTCGATTGCGGACGCGCTGGCCATCCTGCTCGATCAGCCCGAAATATTGCCGCGCTGGGCCAAGCTGCAATGGTGGCTGCGCTATCTGGTGCGGCATGCCCGCCAGTTCAATCCGCGCGGCCGCGCGCGAGACAATGTCGCACGCCACTACGATCTCGACGGCCGGCTCTATTCCCTCTTCCTCGATGCCGACAAGCAATACAGCTGCGCCTATTTCGAGACGCCGGAGATGAGTCTCGACGACGCCCAACTCGCCAAGAAGCGTCATTTGACGGCAAAGCTGTTGATCCGCCGCGGCGACCGCGTGCTCGACATCGGCTCCGGCTGGGGCGGCCTTGGCCTTTATCTGGCCGAGATGACCGGCGCCAGCGTCACCGGTGTAACGCTCTCGACCGAACAATTGCAGGTATCGAATACGCGGGCCGCTGAGAGAAATCTGACGCGGTCGGCGAAATTTTTCCTGGAGGATTACCGCGACGTTTTCGGACCGTTCGATCGCATCGTGTCGGTCGGCATGTTCGAGCATGTCGGCGTCGACTTCTACGAGAAATATTTCAGGCGCTGCGCCGAACTTCTCACCGACGACGGCGTCATGATGCTGCATTCGATCGGCAGGTCTGACGGGCCCGACGTCACCAATCCCTGGATTGCCAAATACATCTTCCCCGGCGGCTACATCCCGGCGCTCTCCGAAGTGATGCCGGCGATCGAGCGCGCGGGGCTCCTGGTGTGCGACATCGAAATCCTGCGGCTGCATTACGCGGAGACGCTGAAAGCCTGGCGCCAGCGCTTCATGGCGCGGCGCGAGGAAGCGGTGCAGCTCTATGACGAGCGCTTTGCGCGGATGTGGGAGTTTTACCTCGCCTCCTCCGAAATGTCGTTCCGCAAGCAGAATCTGATGAATTTCCAGATCCAGCTCACCAAGCGCCAGGGCGTGGTGCCGATGACGCGCGACTACATCGCGCACGAAGAGGCCAAACTGCGCGGGATCGAGCGCGGCCAGCGGCCGCGGCTCCAGATTGCGGGCGAATAGCTGGCGGAGATCTAGTTGCGCAGGCTGAAAGGAGAGACGCCGCGGGCGTAGGCCGGCCGCGCCAGCTGGGCGCTTACGGCCGCGAGCAAGAACGGATCGCAAGGCAGGCTGCGCAATTCCGGGCGAGAAACCTCTTCCATGGCCTCGATCAGCATCGACAGCCATAATTTTTCGCCGTCTCCCGATCGCCAACTCGGGAACTGCCTTGCCTGAAGCTGCTGGCCCATCGCCTGTTTCCTGCCGTTGGCAAACCGTGCCGGCTACCAATCGCGAACTCGTCCACCCGTTCCGGCGATCCTATGATTAAAGAAAACCGCCGGATGTGATCTGCTTCACAGGAGACTCGGACGCCTTGGCCTAAGTTCTCCAAAATGGCCCAGAAAAGTTACCAACCATCATTCGATCCGCAGCGCGAAATCGGCACCGACTACGCCCTGATCGCCACCGGCGTCGGAGCTGCCCTGATCGCGCTGATCTATCTCATTCTGCTTTGATAAAGCGCTGAGATGGGGAATCGGAACTCGCCTCACCCTTCGGGTAAGTCGCCCTTTCGCGGCGAAAGGTTCAGTTCGCGCCTGAATTTTCCGGTTTAGGGCCAACGCCGCCGGCAATTTCCCGAAAAACCCGTCAAGCGCCAAAGCGCCACACCGACGGGATTTCCCAACGCCCATTGTGTGAATCGGGCATAAGGCGAGTTGGCGCTTTCGCCGGGTGCGCGAGTAGCGCTTTATCGCCCCCCCGCCTCCAGCGAAATCCAAAGAACGCCCCAATCCGCAGAGCAATCTTCTCCATGGCCACACTTGATTCGAACGTCCTCAAGCTCGCTCCCGATGCGGCCGCGCCGGCCTTTCGTAGCGCACCGCACAATATCGAGGCGGAACAGAGCCTGCTGGGCGCGATCCTGGTCAACAACGACGCGTTCTACCGGGTTTCGGATTTTCTCGAGCCGAAACATTTCTTCGAGCCGATACACCAAACCATTTTCGAGACCGCCAGCAGCCTGATCCGGATGGGCAAGGTCGCGACCCCGGTCACCTTGAAGACCTTTGTTCCGGCCGAAACCGACATCGGCGGCATGACGGTCGGCCAATACCTCGCCCGCCTCGCGGCCGAGGCGACCACCATCATCAATGCGCAGGATTACGGGCGGACGATCTACGAACTGGCGCTGCGCCGCGATCTGATCCGGATCGGCGAGGACATGGTCAACGTTGCCTTCGACGCGCCGGTGGATTTTGCGCCGCGTGCCCAGATCGAGGACGCCGAGCGCAGACTGTACGAACTGGCCGAGTCCGGCCGCTATGACGGCGGTTTCCAGCGCTTCGCCCAGGCGCTGACGGTTGCCGTCGACATGGCAGCGAAAGCGTTCCAGCGCGACGGCAAATTGTCGGGAATCGCAACGGGCCTGCGCGATCTCGACATCAAGATGGGCGGCCTGCAGCCCTCCGACCTCATCATCGTGGCGGGGCGTCCCGGCATGGGCAAGACCGCGCTTGCCACCAACATCGCCTACAACGTGGCGAAGGCCCACCGCGCCGAGGTTCAGGCCGACGGCACCATGAAGTCGATCAATGGCGGCATCGTCGGCTTCTTCTCCTGCGAAATGTCCGCCGAACAGCTCGCCACCCGTATCATCGCCGAGCGCACCGGGATTCCGTCGAGCACGATCCGCCGCGGCGGCATCACCGAGGGCGATTTCGAAAAGATCCGCGACTATTCGATTGAGCTGCAGTCGCTGCCGTTCTATGTCGACGAGACCGGCGGCCTGTCGATTTCGCAGCTCACGGCGCGCGCACGCCGGCTGAAGCGGCAGAAGGGTCTCGACCTGCTGGTGGTCGACTACATCCAGCTGCTGCAGGGCTCGGGAAAACGCGGCAACGACAACCGCGTTCAGGAGGTGACCGAGATCACCACCAGCCTGAAGGCGCTGGCGAAAGAGCTCAACGTCCCCATTATCGCGCTCTCGCAATTGTCGCGTCAGGTGGAAAGCCGCGACGACAAGCGCCCGCAATTGTCGGACCTGCGTGAATCCGGTTCGATCGAACAGGACGCCGACGTTGTCATGTTCGTGTTCCGCGAGGAATATTACCTGGCGAATAAGGAGCCCCGCGCGGGCACCCCGGAATACGAAAAATGGCAGCTGGACATGTCGCTGGTGCACGGCAAGGCCGAAGTCATCATCGGCAAGCAGCGCCACGGCCCGACCGGCACCGTCGAACTGCAGTTCGAGGCGAGCCTGACGCGGTTCGGCGATCTGACGCATGACAGCCACCTGCCGGAGCGCGCTTATTGACCGGGCGGCAAGGTTGAACGCCGGCTGCGCTCCGCGTAAAGTTGCGGGATGAACGTCGTCTCCGACCCGAAACCGATCGGCAACATCCTCTCGCCTGAAGCAAACCAGGCGGCGGCGCTTGCCTCCGCCACCGGCGTGCTCACGGTCGATCTTGACGCCGTCGTCGCGAACTGGCGCAAGCTCGAGAAGACTGCGGTGCCGGCCGAATGCGCCGCCGTGATCAAGGCGGACGCCTATGGCTGCGGCGTCGATCCGGTCGCGCGCGCGCTTGCCGGCGCCGGCTGCAAAACGTTCTTTGTCGCCACGCTCGAAGAAGCGCGCGCCGTCCGCGCGGCGATACCGTCGGCGACGCTGTATGCGCTCGACGGCTTCTTTCAGAACTGCGGCGACGCCTACGCGAAGATCGACGCCAGGCCCGTCATCGGCGATCTCAACGAGTTGGCCGAATGGGACGTGTTCTGCCGACGGTCGGGGTGGGCCGGGGGTGCCGCCATCCACATCGACACCGGCATGAACCGGCTCGGCCTTACGCTTGCGGAGGCGCAAGGCATCATCCCGCGCATCAATGCGGGCGATCACGGCATCACGCTGGTCATGAGCCATCTCGCCTGCGCCGAGACGCTCAATCACCCGCTCAACGCCAAGCAGCTCGCAACCTTCCGCGAGATCGCCAGTCTCTTCTCCGGCGTGCCGGCGTCGCTGTCGAATTCGTCCGGCGTCTTTTTGGGACCGCAATTCCAGTTCGATCTGGTGCGCCCGGGGGCTGCGCTCTACGGCATCAATCCGACACCCGAAGCCGATAATCCGATGCAGCCGGTGGTCGACCTGAAAGCCCGCATCGTGCAGATGCGCAATGTCGAGAAGGGCGACAGCGTCGGATATGGCGGCACCTGGACGACGCGGCGGCCGACCAGGCTCGCGATCGTATCCGCCGGCTACGCCGACGGATATTTCCGCGCCGGCGGCAGTAACGACGGCACCCGCGGCGCCGAAGTGGTGGTCGCCGGCAAGCGCTGCCCGATTGCGGGCCGCGTGTCGATGGACCTGATGGCCATCGACGTGACCGACCTGCCGAACAATGCGGCGCGGCGCGGCCACATGGTGACTCTGATTGGCGAAGGCATCACGGTCGACGAACTCGCGCATCATTTCGGCACCATCGGCTATGAGGTGCTCACCAACCTCGGCCGGCGCTACGCCCGCGTCTACAAGGGCGGCGGCGCGGCAACAACTGAGCCCGCCCCAGCGACAACGGCCTGACATCTTGTCAGGCATGAAAATCGCTACCTTCAACATCAACAACATCAACCGGCGTCTCCCGAACCTGCTGCAGTGGCTGCATCAGGCAAAACCCGACGTCGTAGCCCTGCAGGAACTGAAATCGACCGACGATGATTTTCCTCTTTCCGCCATCAACAAGGCCGGTTACGGCGCGGTCTGCGCGGACAAAAGACCTGGAACGGCGTCGCCATCCTGGCGCGCGACGCCGAGCCGGTGCTGACCCGGACCGAACTGCCCGGCGACCCCGGCGACCACGAGGCGCGCTATATCGAGGCCGCGGTCAACGGCATCATCGTCACCAGCATCTATCTGCCGAACGGCAATCCGCAGCCGGGGCCGAAATTCGACTACAAGCTCGACTGGTTCAAACGGTTGCGGGCCCACGCCGCGAAGTTTGTAAAACAGGAAATTCCCGTGGTGCTGGCCGGCGACTACAACGTCGCGCCCACCGAACAGGATATCTATCCGACCAAATCCTGGGACAAGGATGCGCTGATCCAGCCGAAAAGCCGCGCCGCGTTCAAATCGCTGGTGGCGCAAGGCTGGTGTGACGCCATCCGCGCGCTGCATCCGTCAGCGCCGATGTACACGTTCTGGGATTACAAGCGAAACCGCTGGCCGCGCGACGCCGGACTGAGGTTGGATCATCTCCTGGTGAGTCCCGCACTCACGCCGCGCCTGATCGAGGCCGGCGTCGACCACAAGATACGATCGGAAGAAGGCGCCAGCGACCACGCGCCGGCATGGATCGTGCTGCGGTAGATCTCAGGCGACCGAAAGACGCTTGGCGTTGTGAACGTTGGCTTAGCCGAGAGGCTGTGGCGTGCTTTCACCACTCGTAGTGATGAAGGCACGGATTCAATTTTCAAACAGCCACACCACCCGTCATTGCGAGCGCAGCGAAGCAATCCATTTCGCCGCGCGAAGAAGATGGATTGCTTCGTCGCTTCGCTCCTCGCAATGACGCCAAGATACGACTCCGCAATCTCGCGGCGCGATGTGCCCGAGTTGTGCATGAATCTTTCGCCCTGAAATCAGAGGGCGCAGGGAATGCCGGGCGCCCAATGCGCCCGTAGCCGCGCGTGTAGTGTAGAAAGCACGCGCGTTAGTCACCACGGTCACACCGGAAATCACCCGGCATTCCCCGCGCAATGGTTTTAACGGTTTCCTTCGCGCTCTCCTCGGTGATCGGCTTGTTGACACCGTCGCAAGCGGAGTTGCCTCCGCCAACTTGACACCAGCGCCGCGGTGTCAGGACCACACGACTTCGCCGTCCGCATCAGCACCGTTCGTCAAAGGCGCCGCCCGCGTCCACCGCATCCCGCCCCGCGTTTCGCGACGATCATGATACGCCCCTCTGTGGGGTGAGACGGCGGGAGTTGTAGATTTGATTTGCCCGACGGGGAAAGCAAAATATTTTTGCAAATAGGGATAGACAGGATATTCATCGACTGCCCGTCGGGCAAATCAGATTGAATCGTTTCAATAAAATCGCGCCAACCTTTACATCGAAGGCAAATGTTTTTTGAAAACGCTGGCTGCATTCTGGGCCAAGCTCCCGGGATGAGAGCGCCCGTCGCTTCGCGGAGTCCCCTGCCCTTGAATTTCCTCTTCGTCCTCGCGGTTGGCCTCCTCGCCGGCACCATCTCGGGCATCGTCGGCACGGGTTCGTCGATCATGCTGATGCCGGTGCTGGTCTATCAATACGGGCCGAAACAGGCGGTGCCGATCATGGCGATCGCCGCCGTCATGGCGAACCTGTCCCGAATCCTCGCCTGGTGGCGCGAGGTCGACTGGCGCGCCTGCGCGGCCTATTCCGTCACCGGTATTCCAGCCGCAGCGCTTGGCGCCCGCACCTTGCTGGCGCTGCCGTCACACGCCGTCGATGTTGCGATCGGCCTGTTTCTGATCGCGATGGTGCCGGTGCGACACTGGCTCGCCCGGCACGATCTCAAACTCAGGCTATGGCACCTTGCGATCGGCGGCGCTGTGATCGGCTACCTCACGGGCATCGTGGTATCGACCGGGCCGCTGAGCGTGCCGCTGTTTCTGTTTTACGGCCTCACCAAGGGCGCGTTTCTCGCTACCGAAGCGGCAAGCTCGCTCGGCATCTACGTCAGCAAATCGGTGACCTTCCAGCAGTTCGGCGCGCTGACATCAGACGTCGCCCTGAAGGGACTGGTGGCCGGTGCATCGCTGATGTCCGGTGCCTTCATCGCCAAGCGTTTTGTCTTGCGGCTCAAGCCGGACGTGTTTCGGCTGGTGATGGATGGGATCATGCTGGCGGCAGGCGTTTCGCTGCTGTGGTCGGCGGCCACTGCCTAAAATCCATCGGTTTGGGTTATTCCGGCCTGAACCAATCCCCAGCAATGCCAGACGAAGTGACGCGTCCCGCATCGAATTTCGGAAGGGCCATTAACGATTCCTGTCCTGGTGACGGGTTTTCGGTCGCCGCAAGCCAGGAGGAATAAATGACCAGGGGAATTGTCGGCGCTGCCATCGTCGGTCTGGTTGCGCTCATTACCGTATTGGGAAGCTGGTACACCGTCGATCAGACCGAGCGTGGCGTGCTGCTTCGCAATGGCGCGGTCATCGGCACCGCGCAACCGGGCCTCGGGTTCAAGATGCCCCTCATCGACAGCGTCGAGAAGATCAGCGTCAGAACCTCGACCTATACCTGGGACAAGATGAATTCCTACTCCTTCGATCAGCAGCCGGCCGACCTGAAGATCAGTGTCACCTTGCGGGCCTCACCCGACAAGGTCGCCGACCTCTACGCCAAATTCGGACGGCTGGACACGGCGGTCAATCAGGTCGTCAACCCCGTCGTGAACCAGCAGGTCAAGGTCGTGTTCGGCCGGTATACGGCGGTCAAGGCGATCCAGGAGCGCGGCGCGCTCAACGGCGCCATCAAGGATGCCATCACGGAAACCCTGAAATACGACCCGATGATCATCATCGAGAGCGTTCAACTCGAGAACATCGAATTCAGCGCCAACTATCTGCACTCGATCGAGCAGCGCATGCTGGCCGAGGTCGAGGTGCAGAAGCTGCAGCAGAACGCCGAGCGTGAAAAGGTGCAGGCACAAATCACCGTCACCCAGGCGATGGCGAAAGCCAACGCCGTTCGCGCGGAGGCGCAGGCGAACGCCGATGTCACCAAATTGAATGGCGAAGCGCGGGCCTCGAATATCAAGATCACCGGCGAGGCCGAAGCCGCCGCCATCGAGGCCCGGGCCAAGGCGCTCGGCACCAATCCGAATCTCGTCACGCTGGTTCAGGCCGAGCGCTGGAACGGGGTGCTGCCGACGACGATGGTGCCGGGTTCGGCGGTGCCGTTCGTGTCGGTGAAATGAGGGGCGAAAATATCAAGGGAGGATGGTGCCTGCGGCGGTGACCGCGGGCCTTATCACCCTCAACGTTCGAGCGGTTCGGAGCGCC
>JAQGKJ010000290.1 GCA_028290165.1 Bradyrhizobium sp.
GCCGATCGGCCGGAGACCGCGAGCTGGCTGACCCCCGACGAGCGCGCCGCGCTCAACCACACGCTTTCCACCGAGGTGCGAGAGCGATCGCCCGCTTCATGGCTGGCCGCCTTGAAAGACAGCCGCGTGCTGATCCTCGCGTTGATCCAGTTCGGTTTCACGTTGGCATCCTACGGCATCGGCATCTTTCTGCCCTTGATCCTGAAGGAGTATCACCTGTCGAATTGGGCCATCGGCTGGGTCTCCGCCATTCCCTACATATTTGCATCGGCCGGCATGATCTTGTGGGCGCGCTATGTCGACCAAAAAGGCCGGCGCATCGTCAATCTTGCGATCGCGTGCCTGCTTGGCGGCGCAGGTCTCGTCGCGCCGATCGTATCCGGTTCGCTGGCGATCGGTCTGATCGGGTTCAGCGCAGCCCTGGTCGGCGTTACCGCCGCGCGGGCGATCTTTTGGACGATCCCGACGCGCTTCCTGACCGGCGTTGCCGCCGCCGGCGGGCTCGCCTTCATCAACAGCATCGGCACGGTCGGCGGCTTTGTCGGGCCGTTCATGATGGGCTGGTTGAGGGAATTCTCTGGCTCCTACGTCGTCGGGCTAGCCGCGGTGGCTGCAATCCTGCTCGCGACAACGATCGCCTCGATGTCGCTGAAGCTGATGATCTCGAAGGAGTAGGGAAAAGCGCAATCGCCAGATCTTCACTGGCGCAAAATGATCTTCGCGGCCGCGGTCGATCCCGCGTCGATGCTGGCAAATGCCCCGGCGCCCTCCGACAGCGCGCGTTCCTCAAACCACCGCAGTTTTCCGAAATGGCCGGCCGCAAGCGTTGCGACGGTCTGCCGGAAATCGCGAGGGGTATAACAATAGGAACCCGTGACGGTGATTTCCTGCAGCGTGATCTTCCGGATATCGAGACCATCGTTTCCCGGCAGCAGGCCGAGATGGACGATGACGCCGCCCGGCCGCACCATTCGCTTCGCCGCCGCGCGCGTTGCCGCCGCGCCGACCGCATCGATCACGAGATCGATGCTGTTGTCGGCAGGCTCAGAGCTGCCGCCCGGCATATAGGTTTCGATGCCCTCGGTGCGATGCAGGGCATCGCGCCGAAGCAGATTGGTTTCGCCAACCTTTAAGTCTTTCGCGCCGAAATGGCGCGCGACCAGCGCGGACGTCAGCCCGATCGCACCGCCGCCGAGCACGACCACGCGCGCCGCCGCGAGAGGCTGATGCAGTTTCTCCATGCCGAGCCGAACTGCATGCCAGGAAACCGCGATCGGTTCCGCCAGCGCGGCGTGTTCGATCGGCAACGAGTCGGGAATGGATTCCACATTGCGTTCGGGCACGCGCACGAACTCGGCGAATGCACCCGGGCGCGGCGGCATCGACAGGATCTGGCGTGTCGGCGAAAGATGCGGACGGCCCTCGATGGCATAGGGGCAGGAGGGGTCGACGATCAGCGGGTTGATGGTGACGCGCTCGCCGGTGCGCGGACCCGAGACGATGCGGCCGGCGGCCTCGTGGCCCAGGACCAGCGGCGCAGGCCTTCGCGAATCATAGCCATGGTAGGCATGCATGTCGGACCCGCAGATACCGACCGCCTCGACCCTGACGACCACTTCACCATCGACGGCCACGGGGACAGATTCCTCGCGAAGCTCCAGCGCGTTCGGACCGGTATAGACCAGAGCACGCATGATGCCCTTCTCCTTTCGCTATTTCGCCGTGAACCCGCCATCGACCGCGAGCGTCTGTCCGGTGACATAGCTCGACGCGTCGGATGCGAGGAACACGGTTGCGCCCGTCAGGTCGTCGAACCTGCCGTTCCGGCCAATCGCGGTTTGTGCGGCAAGGCGGCTTGCCCGTTCGGGATCGCTGAACACCGGCACGGCCAGCGGCGTCGGAAAAAAGCCGGGCGCGATGGCGTTGCAGGTGACGGCGTGTCGCGACCATCTTTCCGCGATGGCGCGGGTCAACTGCAGCACGCCGCCTTTGGCGGCGCCGTAGGGCGCGGAATCCGGAAAGGCCCGCCAACTCTGCATCGAGGCGACGTTGATGATGCGTCCCCAGCCGCGGCTCGCCATGTCAGGCGCGAAGGCCTGCGTCAGGAGAAACGGCGCGCGCAGATGTAGCGCCGTGTGGAGATCGAAGGCATCGGCGCTGACCTCCTCAAAGGGCTGCCGAAGATTGATTCCCGCAGCATTGACGATGATGTCGATGGTGAGTTCATGAGCTTGCGTCGAAGCTGCGACAATTCCGGCGGCGTCCTTCGAGGAGAGATCGGCCTCAATTGGAATGGCAGCGATACTTTCGGCCGACAATTCCGCAGCAGCTTCCTGAAGCTCTGCGGCGCGCCGCGCCACCAGAGCGACCTTCGCCCCGGCAAGACCAAGCGCGCGGGCCATCGCAAGGCCGATGCCGCTGTTTCCTCCGGTGACGAGCGCAGTGCGGTCGGTGAGATCGAAGAGCGGAGTGAGCTTGAAGACCATCAGACCTCAACCGGCGAACCGAGATCGACATTCGATCCCGGCGCATATTTGGCGATGCGGACATCGCTGGTGCGGGCATGAGCCTCCATACCCTCAAGCCGCGAGATGCGCGCGGACACCGGCGCGATCACCTTGCAGGCGTCACGGCTCATGCGTTGCCAGGTCAGGGGTTTCAGAAATTTGTGCACCGAAAGGCCGGCCGAATAGCGCGCGGCCAGCTTGGTCGGCAGGATATGGTTCGGCCCCGAAACCTTGTCGCCAAACGCGACATTGGTCTCTTCGCCCAGGAACAGCGAGCCGTAATTGGTCAGACGTGCGTGCCACCAGTCGAGATCGGCGCAGTGCACTTCCAGATGCTCGCACGCATAGGCATCGGAAGTGGCGGCGATTTCCTCGCGCGTATCGCAGAGCACGATCTCGCCATAGTCGCGCCAGGCGGCGCCAGCCGCCTCGCGGGCGGTCGGCGGCAGGCGCGCGATCAGCTGAGGTATCAGGTCGGCCACCTCGTCGGCGATGCGCTTCGACGACGTCATCAGCCACGCCGGGCTTTCGTGGCCATGTTCGGCCTGTCCGACCAGATCGGTCGCAACGATCAGCGGGTCGGCGCTGTCGTCGGCGATCACGGCCACTTCGGAGGGACCGGCAAAAACGTCGATCCCGACTTGGCCGAACAGCACGCGCTTGGCTTCGGCAACGAACTTGTTGCCCGGCCCCACGATGATGTCGGCCTTGCAGCCGGTAAAGAGGCCAAAGGCCATCGCGGCGATGGCCTGCACCCCACCGAGGCACATGACAATGTCGGCACCGGCTACCTTCATTGCATAGAGCACATGCGGATGAATGCCTTGGCCCTTATACGGCGCCGAGCAGGCAACCACCGTCTTAACTCCCGCCGCACGCGCTGTCGCGACCGACATGTAGGCCGACGCGATATGGGCGTAGCGGCCCGTCGGCACGTAACATCCGGCCGTATTGACCGGAACCAGCTTCTGGCCAAGCTCGAGGCCTGGAGAAATCTCCATCGCAAAATCCTGAACCGACGCGCGTTGCGCGTTGGCAAAGCGGCGCACCTGATTTGCCGCAAACGCGATATCATCCTTGATCGCTTGCGGGATGTCGCGTGTGCGTTGGTCGATGGCGGCCGCGTCCAGCACGACGTCGCCTGACCATCCGTCGAGTTTGATTGCGTAGTCCCGCACCGCCTGCTCGCCGTCCGTCTCGATGACGGCAAGCATTTCAGCGACCACCTTGCGCGCCGTCTCCGTCTCCGTTTCCGGAGTTTTGGCGGCTTTCTTCAGATAGACAATGGACATCGGGATTATCTCTCCTCGAGGTGGTATTCCGGCCAGTCCAGCCGGCAACGCGGCCGGGCCTCGCTCACCGTCATTTCTTGTCAAACTCCGTGGCGAACGCGCGCAGCTTCGGATCGGCGGCAACCCGCTTCAGATATTCGTCGGTGATGTAATCCTTCGCCGCCGGATTGGCTGGTATCGTGCCGACGTCGGTCAGGAACTTGCCGATTTCGGCAAACCAACCGTCGACCGTCGAGGCTCCGCTCGTGCGCGACATGATCTTCAGTTGATCATCGAGCAGGAAGGTGGGGCGCAGCGTGAACTCCTGCTCCATGGCGCGCGCAGTCACCTCAAGTCCGCCCTGCTTATAGAAATCGAGCGCGAGCGTACGAGCCTCGGCTGGATTGGCCTTGGCCCAGGACCAGCCGCGCAGATATACCGCGAGAAATTTCGCGACATCATCAGGATGTTCCTTGGCGAAATCAGCTCGCACCACCAGCGCGCCCGGCACCACCGCGTTGGCGTCAGCGCCCGAACAGAGATATTTGGCGTTGGCCTGGTCTTCCAGTGTGTAGGTGTTGGGCGCCCACACGCCTGCGACGTCGCCATTGTTCGACGTCACCGCGGTGATGATCTGGGCCTGACCGAGATTGACGAACTGCATGTCATTCTGGGCGAGCCCGAATTTTGTCAGGCATTTGCGCGCCGCGTAGTCGACCGTCGAATTGGTCGTCAGCAGTAGCTTCTGCCCCTTGAGCAGCTGCGGGTTCGCCTTGATCGCGTCGAACTTGTCGCCGCGCACCAGCATGGCATTGGCCTTCGATTCATCGTTGGTGATGCCGATGGTCAGGATATTGAACCGTACCGCGCCGAGTACCGCGGGTACCGAGCCGGTGCCCCCGGTGTCCCATGATTTTGCGGCTGACGCTGCGATCTGCGGCGCGCCGGCCGGAAACGTCGAGAACGTCGGAGTGAGGCCCGCTTCCTTCCACCAGCCTTTCACGGTCGCGTAGTGGAAGGGGAGCGCCCAGTACAGCGAAGGCTGGTAGCTGACGCCGATCGCGGTTTGTGCCTGCGCGGGGAATGCTTGCGCACAGCCGCCTGCGAGAATCGTTGCAAAGAGTGCCGTCCTGACTGCTTTCGAGATCATGGGTTTCCTCCGGTTTTGATTTTGATTGTGCCACGCAAATGCTGAAACGATATCATCACTCCGAAATCCAACGAGGTTTTCAGTTCCGGTCTTCTGGTTTCTCCTCTCGCAGCGATTTCCAGATATGGGAGCGCAGGTGGATAAAGGATTCCAGGTCCATCACGTCTTCGATCTTCTGGAGTTCGCTCCAGTTCTCGGCCTTTCGGATGGCGCGAACGTCGATCATTTCCTTGATGCGGCCCGGTCGCCGCGTCATGACGGCAACGCGATCGGCGAGGTAGACCGCCTCCTCGACGGAATGGGTGATGAACAATACCGTGCGCGGATTGACGCGCGCCAGCCGCACCAGTTCCTCCTGCATCACGACGCGCGTCTGCGCATCGAGCGCGCCGAACGGCTCGTCCATCAACAGCACTTCGGGGTCCAACACATAGGCGCGCGCAATCGCGACCCGCTGCTGCATGCCGCCGGACAGCTGATGCGGAAAGGCATCGGCGTGGCCTTCGAGAGTCATCAGGTTCAGCGCATCGGCGATCAATTCATCGCGCTTTTCTTTCACGAGGTTCTTGTTGCGCAGGCCAAGGTCGATGTTCTCGCGCACGGTCTTCCACGGAAATAGCGCAAAATGCTGGAACACGACGGCCCGGTCCGGTCCGGGACCGCTGACCGGCTTGCCGTTGACGCTGACCGTGCCGGATGTCGGCTTCTCAAAACCCGCGACGATGCGCAGGCAGGTGGTCTTGCCGCAGCCCGACGGGCCGACGATCGCGACGAATTCCTTTTCCGCGATTTCGAGATTGATGTCGTCGAGCGCCTTCAGGCCGCCGCCCTTTGCGCCGAAGATCTTGTTCACTTTGTCGAAGCGGATTGAACCCACGGTGATGTCCTAGGCCTCGAGGCCGCGCCGGCGAAGGATCATCGCTTCGCCACGACGCAGCAGGACATCGATCAGCATGCCCGCAATCCCGATCGCGATCATCCCCGCCATTACCGTCGGCGTCGAAACATTGGCCTGTGCCTGCACCATCATGAAACCGACGCCGGCGGCGGCAACAATCAGCTCCGCCCCGACCAAGGATTGCCAGCCGAGCCCCGCGGCGACCCGCAAGCCCGCGACGATCGAGGGAACGGAAGCCGGCAGCAGGATTTCCACGATCGTGCGCAGGTGACCGGTCCCGAGCATTTGCGAGGCTTCGATCAAATGCGGGTCCACGAAGCGGGCGCCGCGATAGGCATTGATCAGGCAGGGCGGAAACGCGCCGGCGAAAATGATCATCACCGGTCCGCCAATTCCGGTGCCGAACCAAAGTGCGGCGAATGGAACCCAGGCGATTGGCGCGATGAAACGCAGTCCTTCGAAGATCGGCGCCACGATATCGTCGAGCAGCCTGAACCAACCCATCAGCAGTCCGAGCGGAATTCCGACAAGGGCCGCGAGCAGCATGCCGCACAGATAGCGCTGAAAGCTCGATGCCAGATGTTGCGGCAATGTGGCCCCGGCAAATGGCGTCGTCAAAAGCTCGGTGAAGCGTGCGAGCACCTGAAGCGGCGCGGGGAGAAACTGGCGCGGCACCAGCCCCGAGGCCGACAGCAGCGTCCAGATACCGAGAAATACCCCGAGGCCGATGAGGCCATACGCAATCGTCTCCCGCAGCTTGAGCGGCTGGTCGATCATCGCTCGGTTCCTGCGGCCGTGTTCCACGCCAGCGTTCCGCGCTCCACCCGGCCAAGCAACCAGGTCGTGGCAAACCCGAGCGCTCCCACCGCCAGCATTCCGACCAGGATCATGCCCGGATAAATATCCTGCTGCGCCATATTGAGGACAAGACCAAGCCCGACCAGCGCGCCGACAAGTTCGGCGGCGACCAACGTCGTCCACGCCGCCTGCAGCGACAGCCGCAGTCCCGTGAAGATCATCGGCGCGGCAGCAGGCGCCAGAATCTCAATCACAAAACGCCATCGCGGCGTGCCCAGCATGCGCGCGGCCTCGATGATCGGCCGGTCGATCGTACGGACGCCGGAAAACGAATTGATCGCGGAAGGCACGAAGGCTGCAAACCAGATCACCATGACCTTGGCGGCGTCGCCGAGGCCGAGCCAGAGGATCGCCAGCGGAATCCACGCCAGCGGCGGGATCGGCCGGATGATGAGAAAGATGGGGTTGATGACAGCTTCAGCGCGCCGGCTCCAGCCCATCCACAAGCCCAGCGGCACGCCCGTCGTGACGGCGACAAGAAATCCGATCGCAACAAGACCCAGGCTGTGGAGCGCATGCGTGAATAGCTCGCCGCCGGCATAGCCGCGGGTAGTGATCTGAACCAGCGAAAACCAGAAGTCAGCGGGCGAGGGAAATCGTCCGGCCGAAATGATGCCGCTCCAGGTGGTCAGTCCAAACCACAGCACCACAAGGACAGCGAGCGTCGCCCATCCGATCGCTGTCCGCCGTCGCCCGACCATTCACGTGTTTCCAAGGGGTGTTTTTTATGAAAGCGCTTTCAGCTTCCTTTCGCGGGCCGTACTTGTCAACGCATATTGCCGGTGTTTCCTTTTGAATTGGGCTTGCTGAGGCGGTAAAAGACTGAAAATATTTTCAGTGGGGCTTCATGTCTTTCAACCGGCGGATCAAACTCCTGGATGTTGCGCGCGACGCTGGCGTCTCGCCGGCGACCGTCTCGCGCGCCATCGCGCAGCCGGAGCTCGTGAATTCCGCGACCTTGGCGCGCGTCAGGTTAAGTGCTGCGCGGCTCGGCTATGTGCCCGGCGGGGCGGCGCGCGCGCTGGCCTCGGGGCGCTCGATGACCATCGGCGCCGTCGTTCCAACGCTCGACAGCGCCATCTTTGCGCGCGCGCTGCAGTCCATGCAGACAAAGCTCTCGCAACACGGCTTTCAGCTTCTGGTCGCCTCGCATGATTACAATTCGGCGGCGGAGGCGGAAGCCATTCGCATCCTGCTCACCCGCGGTGTCGACGGGCTTATGCTGGTGGGAGCAGAGCGCCCTGCCGCCACCTGGGAGCTATTGGAAGGCTCGGGCGTCGCGGTTGTCCTGACATGGTGTGGGGATGAGCGCGCCAGCTCCGTCGTTGTCGATAACGAAAAGGCGGGAAGGCTTGCGGCGCAACATCTTGTCGATCTCGGGCATAGACGGATCGGCGTTATCGTTGGATCGCTTCAATTCAATGACCGGCAAAAGGCGCGCCTTGCCGGAATTCGCAGCGCGCTGCGCGCGGCCGCGCTCGATTTGCCGGACTGGCTTGTGACCGAACAACCCCTGACGCTCGCGGGCGGCCGGACCGGCTGCTCGTCCATGCTCGCTCTGGAACAGCCGCCGACGGCGCTCATTGGCGGCATCGACATGCTCGCCATCGGCTGCATAGAGGAATTGCACTCGCGCGGGCTGATGGTGCCCAACGCATTGTCCGTCGTCGGTATCGACAATATCGAGATGTCCGCGCACATCTTTCCATCGTTGACGAGCGTTCATCTGCCGGTTGCCCGGATCGGCGAGGTCGCGGCAAGCTGCCTGCTCGACGAATTGGCGGGCAGGGGCGTGAAATCGCAACTCGAATTGCCGATCGAACTGGTATCGCGAAAATCAACCGCGAAAGCCAATTCGACGTAACAGAGGCGAGCGGAAAGGGCCGTCCGCTATTGGGTTTAGCGCCCCTTCGCTGAAATCATCTGCCGGCGGCCCGTTACACAAAACAAAGCATTCGTCGCCCGGCCAACATTGAAAGTTCCGACTATTGTTTTATCGGCACCTCTTGCGACATAAATCCTCGCAAGTAATGAGGCCGAAATAGCCATGCTGACCGAGAAATTCGACGCTTTTGGCGAGGTATTACCGGATGTTTCGCGCGACAAGCGCGAGGCTGGAACAACCGCGTCGGCGGCTCTCAGCCGCATCGGTCAATACGTCTTCTGGCTCCTGGTCATCGTCATCGTTTCCGCCCGGATCATCTATTATCCGGCAAGCCCGGCTTTCGAAGTTGGCAGCGCAAACGAGCCCAAACAGGTCGTTACGCGCTAGCGGCCTGGTCCCGTTTTTCGTCCGGAAAAATCGAACGATCGAACAGCATTTTTTCGAACGCTCGCGCCGCCGGCATCGCGACCCTGCCTGGAATCTTTAATTGCGACAATGTGCGTTCGATCGTCATGTCGCGCATCGCAAGCACTTTCAGGCGCCCCAGTTGCACCTGGTCTTCCACCGATACGCCCGAGACGATCGCCACACCGAGGCCGGCGGCGACCACTTCCTTGATCGCGGCCGTGCTGCCGATTTCCAGGGTCCGCACCGGTTCGATGCCGCGCGCCGCGAGCGCCTGCGTCACCACCTCGCGGGACCCCGAGCCGGGCTCGCGCACGATCAGGACTTCGTTTTCTATTCGTTTGGGATCGATTGGCCTGGCCGCCATCGAAAATGCGTGATCCGGCGCCGCGATCAGCTTCATCACGTCGGTACGCCAGGGCTCGGCGATCAAACTTTTGTCGTCGACCGGTCCTTCCACCAGTCCGATATCGATGTCTTGCTCGAGCATTTGCTCGGCGATGTCGCGGGTGTTGGCGCTGATGAGATGCAGCTCGACGCCCGGATAGGCCCGATGGAATGCGCCGAGATATCTCGGGATCAGGTAAGTCGCGATCGTCGTGCTGGCACCGATGCGGAGCGAGCCGTTGTGCAGCCCCCGCAGGGCGGACAGCTCTTCCTCGGCCGCGCGCTCAACCGCGAATAGCGCCTCGGCGCGCCGCGACAGCGCCAGCCCCTCCGGGGTGGGCACTACGCCTTTCGGAGAACGATTGAGCAGCCGGCAGCCGACCTGAAGCTCGAAGTCGCGTACCCCCTTCGAGATCGAGGGCTGGCTGACATTTAGAATTTCGGCAGCCTTCGAAAAGCTCCCGCTCCGGACGACGGCGGCGAACATGCGAAGCAGATGGAGGTTCAGAGACATAACCTCTTTCTATCGGGCTATTCGGAATTGATATTATCTATTTCCGGCGATCTAGCGCATAGTTTCTTCTGTTTGAAGGACATTGCGTGTCAAATCAGGTCGATTCCCCTGACAATCCGGGGCTCCCCAGCGGCGTGATGGCCAAGGCCGCGCCCTTGGCCTGGGGCGTTGCGCTCTGTGCACTCCTCACCCTTGTCGCGCTGACGATCCAGGCCCTCGAAGAGCGGTTTGTCGGACATCCCTACGTCGAAGCCATCGTGCTCGCGATCCTGCTCGGGACCGCCATCCGCACGCTGTGGGAGCCAGGCCGCCGCTGGCGCGCTGGCGTCGCCTTCACCGCCAAACAATTGCTTGAGGTGGCGGTCGCGCTGCTTGGCGCTTCGCTGACGATTGCGGCGATCGCCGCATCGGGCGTTGTCCTGCTGGGCGCCATCGTCGCCGTCGTGATTGTGACGCTCGCGGTCAGCTTCGGCATCAGCCGGGCGCTCGGTCTGTCGGTTCGCCTGTCGATCCTGATCGCTTGCGGCAATTCCATCTGCGGTAACTCGGCGATTGCCGCCGTTGCCCCGGTCATTGGCGCGAGCACCGACGATGTCGCCTCCTCGATTTCCTTTACCGCCGTGCTCGGCGTCATCGTGGTGCTCGGCCTGCCGCTTTTGATCCCGCTTATGCACCTCTCGGAATCTCAGTATGGAATCCTCGCCGGCATGACGGTCTACGCGGTTCCGCAAGTGCTTGCGGCGACCATGCCGGCGGGGCTCGTGAGCACGCAGATCGGCACCCTGGTCAAATTGGTCAGGGTCATGATGCTCGGCCCGGTGGTCGCATGCATTGCGGTGTCCGCGCGAAGCCTGCGGGGCGGTCGATCGTCGGGCATCTCCGAGCCGAACAGCTTCTTCAAGACAGTACCGTGGTTCATCGTGGCGTTCTTTGTGCTGGCGACGCTGCGCTCGCTATCGCTGCTGCCGACTGCTACCGTTTTTCCGCTGCAGAAAACAGCCAGCATCCTCACCGTCATGTCGATGGCGGCCCTGGGTCTCGGCGTTGACCTGCGCGTCATCAGCCGCCTGGGCGGCAGAGTCACCGCGGCGGTGACGTTGTCATTGTTGTTTCTTCTTGGCGTCAGCCTTTGCCTCGTGCGCTATATCGCCCCGGCCTGAGCAGGAGGCGGAAGGCGCGGCGGCGCTCGGTGAAATCGCCGATGCCAGCGGCCGGAAGTATCTCGAGCCCATTCTCGACGACCCCGATCCCGAGGTCCGGAAGAACGCGCGCTGGGCGATGCAGCGGATTATCTCGATGCAAGGTGCTTTGGGATCGTAACTGCGAGCGGAGGTTGGTCTCGCCGGGCTTCGGATTTCCCAATAAACGCCTTTTCTGCGCGGCTGGCCCGCTCCATACTGCTTCCGAAACTGCACACGTACGCAGGTCACGGAGGATCGCAAAGCCACCCAATGGCCATTTCAAAAAACAACTCGGCAAACGATTTGCGCGTTGCGGTGGTCGGGCTCGGGCCGATCGGAACAAGGGTCGCAGAAGCGCTGGACCGGGGAATAGATGGATTGGTGCTCGCCGCGGTCGCGGTGCAAAATCCGGAAAAACACCGGGACTGGCTGTCCAGGCTGGCAAAACCCCCCGCCGTCCTGCCGATCGAGGCGCTTTCGGACGCCGCTGATATCGTCATCGAGTGTGCGCCGAGCCGGCTGATCCGGTCCGTCGTCGCGCCATTTGTCGCAAGCGGAAAGACCGCTGTCGTGCTCAGCGCCGGCGCGCTGCTCGAGCACGAGGACCTGATCGAGCTTGCGAAACAGAACGGCGGTCAAATCGTGGTGCCGACGGGCGCGCTGATTGGCCTCGATGCCGTGACCGCAGCCGCGGTCGGGAAAATCCATTCGGTGCGCATGGTGACGCGAAAGCCGGTCCAGGGGCTCGCCGGCGCTCCCTATATCGTCGAGAACAACATCGACATCGAGCACATCACCGAGCCGCTGCGGATATTCGAGGGCACGGCGCGAGAGGCCGCAAAAGGCTTTCCGGCAAACCTGAATGTGGCCGTCGCCCTCTCGCTTGCCGGGATCGGCCCCGACCGCACCAGGCTGGAGATTTGGGCCGACCCCGCATTAACGCGCAACGTGCATCGCATCGAAGTGGAATCGGACTCGGCCCGCTTTTCGATGTCGATCGAGAACATCCCGTCGGAAAACCCGAGGACGGGTCTGATCACCGCGCTCTCGGTGATCGCCTATCTTCGCAAGCACGGTGCACCCCTTCGCGTCGGAACCTGACCGGCAAGTGCCGCTGGGTTGCGACGGGCCCTCACTCGTGAGGGCGGTGCAGGGATCAACGGCTTTGCCGTTCGAGGCGTTGTTTTGTCGCAGGAACGACGCCCCATAACCCTGGTTTTTATTTTGGGCCATGATGGATGCATGCGCCTGCACAGCCTCGCCCTTTCCACATTTACAAAGCCCCCGGGCGGGGTTGTGCTTGTCCAGGGCCCGACAAATAAGAGCGGCCCGGCCGGCCGCCCTTTGCGGAAACTTCGCCGCGGTTTGCGCGTTCGCCTTCGTTGTTATGGAGGGCGGCGATGCCGTTTTCTTTGGGCTCATATCTGTTGGGCGTTGGCACCGTCGTGGGCGCGCTCGCGTTCGGCGTGGGTAGCGGCGTTCTCATGACCAATACTGCCGTGAAGGAAACCGTGGCAGGACCGGGAAAAGTCGAGCGGGCCGCCCGGGCCCAGCCGGAGCCTGCGGCGGCGGCGCAAGTCGCGAACGCCAGGGAAAATCCTGCGCCGCCTGTCGAGCCGGCAGCGGCCGCGCGTGCCGATCCTGTTTCCGCGGCTCAGGCGGAAACGCCGAAACCGGACACGCGAAAAGAAGCGGAACGCGCAAGAGAACCGGGTCCGCCGAAGCAGGGCGACATGGCAAATCAGACGGAACCAAATCAGGCCGGACAGAGGGAAGCCGAGCAGAAGAAAATTTCAGAGCGCAGAAGCGAACGACAGAAACGATATGCCGAGCGAAAAGCCAGAGTTGCGGCCCTCAGACAGAAGCAGCGGCAGTTCGAGGAGCAGGAAGAGCCTCCGCGAGAAGGCTTTGCCTTCGGCCGCGAAGAGCCGCGTTTCGACCTCTTCCAGATCCTGAGACCCCGGCCGTTCGACCGATCGGATGACATGATACCGGTTGAGCGCGACGATTGAGTACGGGTTCCGCAGCCGCATGCTCCAAACGCGCGCCGTTCCGCCGCAACAACTGTCCGGCCAGGCAACGCGGTTTGGAAAGCTCACGCGATGGCCCCAAGGGGGCGCCCGTTGCCAGACCGAGCGGACCGCAAGCGGAACACTTTTGGCCTGCATGCGTTCCGCATTTCGACGGAAATTTCGAAGGGATACAGGATGGGTTTTCCGTGGCCGGTAACCGAGGATGAACTGGTGCTCGATGACGCGCTGGATATCGCCATGCGCAATTTCGATCTGCCGCACGACCAGGACGAGTATGCCGGCGTGCAATCCTTCGCCGCGGAGGCGATCATGGAGGACTGGCGAGGGCGTCAGGAACAAGGTTGTCCTCGCCAACAAGGCCATCGCTGAAATCGAAGAGCGTCACCCGCTCAGGAACGAACTGCGGCGGGCTTCGTGAGCCGTCGTTGATAGCTTGCCCCAATATGGCGCGAAGACCGCACTATGCATGCGTCGCGGGATACGGCTCAGTGTCGCGAGCTGATCGACGCGTCTCGTGCTTATCCCGCCGGAGCATTACATTCCGTGCTCCTGAAATGCCTTGCGGCATGTCCGGCCAAGTCGTTCACGGTTTTGCTGGAGGCATTGCTGGACGGCGTTATCGCCTTCCGCCAGTTGATTTCGGCAAAACCGCGACGCATCGCGCGAGCAAGCCTGCCGCTCTTGCGGCGTGCCCTGTCCGGTCTCCGCTCGCGCATTGCAACATCCCAAAACCAGCGCGGAAATTGTTATCAAAACAAATCTGCTCATTGTTTCCTCCGAGGTGATTGTTCGCTCCTCCAGATATCGTTTGTGATCGGCGTCTGCCGGACGGCAAGCGCCCCGGCAGACGCTTCCCAGGCAGCTACATTTCAGGCAGCCACGGCGTCGCGATTGACTTCGCGTTTGGCGAGCTGGGTCAGCAGGGCATCGGCCCGTTTCTCTTCCTCGAGACTTAGATGCAGCATCTTCTGCTCGTCCCGCAGGCCCAGCTGGCCGGCGAGCGCCGCCGCCGTGCCATACGCGGCAATTTCGTAATGCTCGAGCTTTTGCGCGGACGCAATCAGGCCCGCGTCGCGAAGATCGTCGACGCCCAGGATCGTAAGCATCTTCTTGGTCTCGGCAATGAGCGCCTGCATGGCCTGGTCGATATGCGCCGTGGGACTGGCACCATGTTGCCGCAGGATGGTCGCCAATCGCTCCCTCTGGGTTTCGGTTTCCGCGCGATGGTGAACCAAGAGACGCTTTAGGGTGGGATGCGTGGCCGCGCCCGCCATGCGCAGCAATGCATCGGAAAGCTGCTCTTCGACACTCGCCAGTTCCTGCAGTTCTGCAAGGTACATGTCCTTGAAATTTCTGATCTCCATGGCGATACCCCTTTCGTCGATCTGAGATGCGTCCGAAATTTCCGGGAGTGGAACCGGAGCAGCGGCGGCTGGCCCGGTTTCTCCACTCCCGATGTTCTCAACGAGATCCGGCGACCCTCTGTTCCCGTGAACCGCGTGGTGGCATTGGCGTTATATCCGGAACCTTTGGCGCCAATTCTGCGACAGCATCTGGAGCATCGCCTAAATGACCGCGGAACCCAGACCGTTTGTTTCCCACGACAGTCTCATTCTCGTCGGTGATGGGCAAAAGGCCCTCTTCTTGCGCAACAGAGGCAGCGCGCAGCATGTGGATCTTGTCGTTGAACGGATTCTCGAACGGGACAATCCACCAACACGTGAGCAGGGCACCGATCGCCCGGGACGATCCAACGCAAGTCCTGGCGTTGCCCGAAGCGCGATGCAAGAAGTCGACTGGCATCACCTTGCAAAGGAGAGGTTTGCCGACGAACTGGCCGAAGCACTCTATCGCTATGCCCACGCCGACGGTTTCCAGAGACTTGTCATCATCGCGCCGCCCAAGATACTGGGCAATCTTCGCAGGGCGTTTCACGCCGAGGTCCTCGATCGCATCGCCGCCGAGATCCCCAAGGAATTGACGACGCATCCGGTCGCGGAGATCGGGAAGCTCATCGCCGCTTAGCGGCGCATGCTGCCCAAATTTATCGCACGCCACCACCAACCGGCACGTCACGGTTGCACCACGATCGCAGTCAAACCGCATTCGGCAAAAAGGCGTATTGGAAATTTCACGAATTGAGCGGGAACGTTTCCAGCGCGGATTAATTCGATCTGAAGGTAGAGCCGGCGTCAACGATCCTGATCGTTGGCATGAATGGCAGGCCGCGATATCGCCATCGCGGCGTTGCAGTGGGCGCGTCCGGGAAGAGAGCACACCCAGCCGGGCTGAAATCAAAAAAGGAGCAGGCCATGAAGCTAAATTCGGCACAGCTGAAGAGAACCTTGAGCCAATTCGATGCCGAGGTTCTTCCCGATGATCATCCGGCCGTGAGCCAACTGAACAACCTGTTTGGCGATCATACGTTCTTTCTCGACGGCGGCGGTCTCAAGGTCCTGGAGCCCACCGAAGCACCGGAAACGGAACCTCGAACCGGCCAGGTCGTGAGTCTCGCCGACTGGAGCGATGCCAGTCTTACCAGCCTGAGACCGCATGAACCCGAACTGACGGGCGTGGTCATCGTCCTCGAGTTCAAACACTGATCTGGCTCCAGGGCAGACAACGGGTCTGCACAGGGGGCCGCGGTGAAGCGAAGGTGGCCGTGATGCCGTCGTCATGATGCGCATTCAACTGCTTTTTCCGGCACGCAGGCGATAATTGCGTTGCGGTCTTCGATACCCTGTTCATCGACGATCCATACCCTGAAGTTGTCCCCGGCAAGGCGGGCCGCGATATGCGGCTTTCGCCAACGTGATATCCTTGCTCGCCGCCGCGACAACGTCGCTCCCTGATATACGGTGCCTGTGATCTGATGCTTGAGACAGGAATTTGTATGGTATAGACATATTCAGCCGCACCAGGAGACCACGGTCGTGATTACCGCCAATCAGCTCAGGGCCGCACGCGCGCTCCTGAACATCGATCAGCGGCAAATGGCTGAGCTGGCGGGCCTTTCGATTCCGACGATTCAACGCATGGAAGCCAGCGATGGCGTGGTCCGCGGCAATGTCGATTCGCTCATGAAGCTGGTTTCCGCGCTCGACAATGCGGGGATCGAGTTGATCAATCCGGGAGTTCCGTCCCCGACCGGAGGCCGCGGCGTGCGGCTGCGGGAGCACGTCACCAAACCCAAGGCGAAGCCGATCCGGCAGCCAAAATTGTCATCGTCGCGGGCGCTGGAGCGGGCGCGGTGAACTCTACGGCTTGATCGCGGCGGCCTGGGCATTGGCACCGAAGCCAGCCACCGCAAGGCTCATCATTCCCGACCATATGATGGGCGCGGCCTCGAAATAGCCGAGATACCAGCCCTGTGCCGTCAGAATGGAAGGCGGCGCGCGAAGCGAGAGCGCCGCGAATCCCATGGCGGCGAACCATAGCGCGATCGTCAGGGTATTGGCCGCGCGATCGGGGCTTGAACGGTTCATCAGGCCGGATGCGCGTCGGATGCGCCCGGCCGTGGAATCAACGAACCGGTGCCGTGTCAGCGCCGCCCCCACGGCGGTGGCAAGATAGATCAGCTGCAGAAGAGGAATCAGCGACAGAACGGCCGGGTCGCGCGCGGAGACCTGCAGGTTTTCTATCCTGTGGCGCGCATAAAATAGCATAAGCAGCGTTGCCAGGATGAGGGCGATGCCCTGCGCGCAGGCCGCGATCATTCCTGCCTGGAATAGCCGCAACACCGAGACGATTTTGGGGACTTGACGGCGCAAGCGCGGATTCCGTGGATGTCGTTTCTCGCGAATAGAATACGCCCAGTTACCGGGTCGAGCGCATTTTCTTAGCGCTGACCGGTTTCCACCTGGCCGGAAGATGCTCGTCCGTCCGTGCGTTCGAGCAGCGCCAGAAGACCCCTTAGCATCGCGGTTGGTGTAGGGGGGCAGCCTGAGATGTGGAGGTCGACCGGGACGACCTCGGAGACGCCGCCGGTGACCGCATAGCTGCCGGCGAAGCAGCCGCCATCCCGCGCGCAGTCGCCGATCGCGATGACCCATTTTGGATCGGGGGTGGCGTGATAGGTGCGCTCCAGCGCGTCGCGCATGTTTTTGGTCACCGGACCGGTCACCATCAACACATCGGCATGGCGTGGCGAGGCCACGAAGCGCAGGCCGAAGCGCTCGACGTCGTAATAGGCATTGTTGAGCGCGTGGATTTCGAGCTCGCATCCGTTGCAGGATCCGGCGTCGACCTCGCGGATCGAGAGGCTTCGGCCAAGCCGCCGCCGTGCGGCGTGGCCGACGGCGGTCGCGAGTTCGATCACCGCGGCATCGTCCGGGGACGGCGCCGATTCGGTGAAGGGCCGGCGAAACAGACTTTCAAAAAGCAGCTTGCGCATCCTGGGCTGTCCTTAGAGGTCGTGGCCCGAGTAGGAACAGTTGAACGATTTGTTGCAGAGCGGAAAGTCGGCGACGATGTTGTTTTCGATTACCGCCTCCAGCAGCGGCCACTGAAACCACGAGGGATCGCGCAGGTGGCATCGTTCGATCAGGCCGTCGCGCATGCGGAGCCAGACCAGGACATCGCCACGGAATCCCTCGACGATCGCCAGGCCTTCGCGCGTCTCCCGCCGTTGCGCCGCATCTGCTATCAACGGGCCGGCGGGCAGCCGGTTCAATATCTGCTCGATCAGCGAAAGCGACTGCTCGACCTCACGCATACGGATCCAGACGCGCGCGTTGACATCACCCTCGTTCAGAACCGGCACCTCAAAGCGCAGGCTGTCATAGGGCGGGTAGGCGAGCGTACGGCGCGCGTCGAAGGAGCGGCCGGAGGCGCGGCCGATATAACCTCCGGCGGCGTATTGTCTGGCCAGGGCCGGTTTGAGCACGCCGGTATCGACGGTGCGATCCTGCAGCGAAGCGGTGTTGTCGTATAATTCGACCAGCGCCGGAAAGCGCAGGCGGATGTTATTCATTGCCGTCCGGATGGCCTCTCGCCCGCCATCGCCGAGGTCGCGGGTCACTCCGCCGGGCACGATGATATCCCGCATCAGGCGATGACCGAATGCGCTGTCGGCTGCGCGCAGCACGCTCTCGCGCAACACGCTGCAATGTGCATGGATCAGGGTGAAGGAAGCGTCGTTGCAGACCGCGCCGATGTCGCCGAGATGGTTGGCCAGCCGCTCGAGTTCGGCGAGCAGCGCGCGCAGCCAGACCGCGCGCTCGGGAACGATGAGTTCCATCGCGGCCTCAGCGGCCCTTGAAAACGCATATGCATAAGCGACCGTGCTGTCGCCCGATATGCGCCCGGCGAGTTCGACGGCCCGCTCCAGACTGGCCCCGGCCATCAGCCCCTCGATGCCCTTGTGGGCATATCCCAGCCGCTGTTCCAGCCGCACCACGGTCTCGCCGCTTGCGGTAAACCGGAAATGCCCGGGCTCGATGATTCCCGCATGCACGGGGCCGACGGCGATTTGGTGCAGGCCGTCGCCTACCGCCGGCAGGAAGCGATAAGGCAATGGTTTTGACAACGCGTCGATGCGATCGCCCAAGGGAAATCGAACGCCCCACCGATTGTGATCGAGCCATGGGCGGGGATCGGGCAAGCCATCCGCCGCCAGGCCGAACAGATCGTTGGCGGCGCGCTCCAGGCGAAGCGCCGGCGGGTGGTGGGCGCCGACGGAAGGATAGCCGCGATCGGGGCAATCGAGGCTGATGACAGCGATTTCCGCCGTCTGTTCGTCCATGATCGCCATGTGCACCATTGAGGCGTCTCCCCAAAGGCCGAGCAAGCCAAGGCGTCCCTGTGCCAGCTCGCTTGCCGCAGATCTCCAAACCGAAATATCGACCTCGGCGCGCGGCCATGGACGGTGCTGCCGGACTTCGCGGCCCTCCTGCTTGAGATCGATCAGCGACGGCATATCCAGATCATCCTATCCAAGGAGGCGAGCCACATGCTGGAACCAGACCACCAACGGCGCGGGAAGGTAGATTCCCGCGATCAGCACCAGCGAGAGATGGGCAAACATCGGGACATAGGAAGCCTCCGCCGCCTTCATGCTGCCGCGGGGCTCGCCAAATGCGACGCTGGTCAGGCGCAACGTCAATGCGCCGAACGCCAGCAATAGCCCGAACACCAGCACGATCGCGAGCAAGGGCTGCCGCGCGAAGGCCGAACTCACGACCAGGAATTCGCTCATGAAGATGCCAAGCGGCGGCAACCCGGCGATGGCGACGACGCCGGTTACCAGGGCCCAGCCAAGCGCCGGATGGCTCACGGTCAGGCCCCGGATCCTGTTGATCCGCTGCGTGCCCTTGACCTGCGAGATATGGCCGACGGCATAAAAGATTGCCGACTTGGTCAGGCTGTGCATCACCATATGCAACAGCCCGGCGAAATTGGCGAGCGGGCCGCCCATTCCGAACGCGAACACGATAATGCCCATGTGTTCGATCGAGGAATAGGCGAACAGGCGTTTGATGTCGCGGCGCCGGTAAAGCATGAAGGCTGCGAAGACGACCGAAACCAGGCCGATCGTCACCATCAGTGGCCCGGCCGCAATTGCTGCCGGATTGGCGGCCAGCAATATCTTGAAGCGCAATAGCGCGTAGAGCGCGACGTTGAGCAGCAGGCCCGACAGCACGGCCGATATCGGCGTTGGACCTTCGGCGTGCGCGTCGGGCAGCCATGCGTGCAGGGGCGCGAGGCCGGCTTTTGTGCCATAGCCGAGAAACAGGAATATGAAGGCGACGTTGAGAAGGGCAGGGTCGAACTTGTCCGCATGTTCGATCAGAAGCGTCCACACCATGGCGTCCTGGCCCTCGCCGACCACCGGACGCGCCGCCATGTAGACCAGGATCGTGCCGAACAATGCGAGCGCGATGCCGACACTGCCGAGAATAAAGTATTTCCACGCCGCTTCCAGCGCGGCATGCGTGCGGTAGATGCCGACCATCAGCACCGTGGTCAGCGTCGCGATTTCGACCGCAACCCACATCAGGCCGATATTGTTCGACACGAAAGCCAGATTCATGCCGAACATCATGGTCTGGTACATCGCGTGGTAGAAACGAAGATAGACCGGCGTCAGCCGGCCGGTATCGAGTTCATGCGCGATATAGCTCGCGCTGAAGATGCTGGTGGTAAAGCCCACAAAAGTGTTGAGCACGATGAAGACGATGTTGAGATCGTCGACCAGCACATACGGCCCCGGTTGCGGACGTTCGATCACGAACAGCGAAAGGGCCGAAAGAAATGTCGCGAAACTAGCGACCACGTTCAAACGCGCGGTCAGCCGGTAGCCGGGCAGCGCGGCCAATAACGCCGCCGAGCCGATCGGAATCAACAGGACGGCCGCGACCGGATCGAAGGAAGCTGCGCTCATCGCCGTTCGCCCCGAAAATCGTCGAGGGCGGAGACGTCAACGGAATCGAAGCGCTCGCGGATCCGGAACAGGAAGATGCCGATGACGATGAAGGCGATCAGGATCGAGAAGGCGACGCTGATCTCGACGACGAGCGGCATGCCCTTGGCACCGGTCGCCGCCAGCACCAGTCCGTTTTCAAGCGACATGAATCCCACGACCTGGCTGACGGCGTTGCGGCGCGTCACCATCACCAGAAGCCCGAGCAGCACCACCGACAGGGCAAACGCGAGATCCTCGCGCGCCAGCGGGTCGGCCTCCGCGGTCACCCGCAGCATCAGCACCATGGAGAGGGCGACCAGCGCCATCCCGGCCAGCATGGTCGGGCCGATGCCCACCGCCGATTCGATGTCACGATGAATGCCGAGCTGCCTGACGATGCGATGCAATGCCACCGGAATGACGATCGCCTTGAAGACAAGTGCGATGGCCGCCGTGATGTAGAGGTGAGGCGCGTTCTGGATAAGGGCTTGCCAGGCGACCGAAAGTGCCAGCACCAGAGCGTGCAGCGCAAAGACGTTGAGCAGCGAATACAGCCGGTCTTGATACAGCATCATGAAGCTGATCAGGACCAGCCCGCCGGCCAGCGTATGCGAGACGTCGAAGGAGAGGCTGTGCAGCTGCATCAGAAACTCCTCGACACGAATAACAATAACGTACCGAGCAGGCCCAACATCAGCGCGGCACCGAGAAATTGCGGAATGCGGAAAACTCTCATCTTCGCCGTCGCGGTCTCGAACAGCGCCAGAAAGAAGCCGGCCACCGCGAGTTTGACGATGTAGGCGACGGCGCCGATGGCATAGGCCAGCGGGCCGGTTCCGAACACGGCGATCTTCCAGGGCAGGAATACGCAGGCGATCAGCGAGATATAGAGCAACAGCTTGAGGAAGGCGCCGAACTCAATCATCGCGAGATGGCGTCCCGAATATTCAAGCACCATCGCCTCATGCACCATGGTGAGTTCGAGATGGGTGGCCGGGTTGTCGATCGGAATCCGCGCGTTCTCGGCGAGCGCCACCATGATCAGCGCGATCATCGCCATTCCAAGCGACACCCGCAATCCGACGTAGGACGAGGCCATGTGGTTTGCGACGGTCGAAAGCTGGGTCGAGCCGGCAACCAGCGCCATGCAAAACACAAATAGCAGCATTGCCGGCTCCGCCAATGCCGCGATCATGACTTCGCGGCTGGAGCCGATACCCCCAAAGCTGGTGCCGACGTCCATCCCCGCGAGCGCCAGAAAGAACCGCGCGCTTCCGAGCAGCGCAACGATCGCAATCAGATCCGCTGTCCAGTTGAACAACAGGCCGGTCGCAAAGGTCGGCACCAGCGCGGCGGCGACCCAGATCGCCGCAAAAGTGATATAGGGCGTGACGCGGAACAGCCACGAGGCGTTTTCGGCCAGCACCACCTCCTTGCGGAGCAGCCGCAAGAGATCGCGATAGGGTTGAAAGACCGAAGCGCCCTGGCGGCGCACCAGCCGGGCCTTGACCTTGCGCACAAAGCCGGTCAGCAGCGGGGCGAGCAGCAGCACCAGCAGCATCTGCGCGCCCTGCACAAGGATGTCCGAGATCACGACCATATCGCGAGCACCAGCAGCAGTGTGACGAGGGTGGCAAAGACGAGACTGAGATATTGCCGGATGGTCAGGAACTGCAGGCGATTGAGCCGCTCGGAAGACAGGCTGACCGCGATGGCAATCGGCGCATACATTGCCTCCCAGACCAGATCGTGCAGTTCGATCCGAAGCCGCGCCGGGCGGATATCTCCGGGGGGCGGCATCTCGACGTGATCGCGAGCATGAAACACCATGGTGCCGAAGACGCGGCGGATCGGTTGCGCGAAGCTTTCGCCGGAATACTGGGCCGCGGGCGCCGGATCGTCGAAACCGCAGCCCCAGGCCGGTCCGCGCCGCAATGCGTGGGAGGCGAAGCGATGAATAAAGAACACGGCCAGCGAGGCGGATACCGTGATGAACACCATCACCAGCAATCCGTTGTAGGAACTGCGGCTCTCCGCAATCGGTGCGATCGAAAGCCAGGCTTCATTGGCCTGGATCGGCATGCGGCCGCCAAGGATCGCGATCGTAACGGGCGACAGCGCATCGATCACCAGTCCCGGCAGGATTCCGGCAAGCAAACAAAGCGCGGCGAGGATCGACATCGCCGAAAGCGAGTATCGGTCGACCTCGTGCGCGGTTTCCGCGGCCACGCTGCGCGGCCGTCCCAGGAAGGTCACGCCGAATGCCTTGACGAAGCACGCCGCCGCCAGCGCTGCGGCCAGCGCCAATAGCGCGCCAACCGCGGGCACCATGATCTTCAGCGCCCATTGCGGCAAATCCGGACTTTGCAATACGGCCTGGAAGATCAGCCATTCCGAGACGAAGCCGTTGAAGGGCGGCAGCGCCGAGATCGCGACGCAGCCGACGAGGACCGCGAAGCTCGTGAACGGCATGCGGTGAATGAGGGCGCCGAGCTTGTCCATGTCCCGCTCGCCGGTCGACGTCAGCACCGCGCCGGCGCCGAAGAACAGCAAACTCTTGAAGAACGAGTGGTTGAGAACGTGAAACAACGCGGCCGTGAAGGCGAGCGCCGCCGCCAGCTTCAGGCCATTGGCCTGAAAGGCCAGCGCGAGACCGAGGCTGACGAAGATGATGCCGATATTTTCGATCGTAGAGTAGGCGAGCAGGCGCTTGAGGTCCGTTTCCATCATGGCGTACAGGATCCCCATGACAGCGGTGATGCCGCCAAGGAACAGCACGATCGCGCTGGCCCACCAGGCCGGTTGCCCCAGAAGATCGAACACGACGCGAATGAAGCCGTAGATCGCGACCTTGGTCATGACGCCGCTCATCAGCGCCGAAACGTGGCTGGGGGCCGCGGGATGGGCGAGCGGTAGCCAGACGTGTAACGGCACCAGGCCGGCTTTTGAGCCGGCACCGAGCAACATCAGGATCAGCACCAGTGCTGCGACGTATGGCGTATGCGGAGCCGCGCGAATGGCTGCAAATCCGTAGTCGCCCGCAGGCCCGGCCAACAGGCCGAAGGCCAACAGCAACGCCAGCGTGCCGAAGCTTGCCATCACCAGATAGATGTAGCCCGCCCTGGCGTTGCCGGGTTCGCGGTGGTGCGCCATCACCAGCGCCCAGGAGGCAAGCGACATGAATTCCCAGCACAAGAGAAAGGAGAACGCATCGTCCGCCAGCACCACCAGGTTCATGCCGGCGAGAAAGGCGGGGAAGAACGGCAGCACGCGGTGCGGCGCAGCTTCGTGTCGGCCGTAGCCGAGACCGTAAAGGCTGGCTGCTGCCCCTCCCAGATTGACGACGACAAGGAAAAACGAGGCCAGTGCATCCAGGCGGAAATGCGCGCCGAGCCACGGCAGGCCGATCGGCAGGATCAGGCCGGTGGCGTTCGCCGTGCCGCCGAGCAGCCAGCGAAAGGAGGCGAACAGGGCGACCGCGCAAATCGCCAGGGTGGCGCTATAGACCACCGCCGTACAGCTCTTCGCATGGCTCAGCGCGATCGCGAGAATGGCGACTGCCAATAATCCTGCGACGCACGACATCTGCAAAACGACGGCAGGGATGGCGGCGGCAGAATTCATGTCCGCGTCCTGGTTCTGCTCGATGCTTTGCTGTCCGATCGGGCGGCTGGAAGCGGCCTTGCCAAACCCGAACCGATTTTCAGCCGCACTCCTCGTCCCAGCGAATGGCTGACAGCGCCTTCGTCGATCATCTCGATCCCGGCGGCATCGAACGCGGCTATCAATTTGACCAGCGAATCGACGTTGCCTCGGACCATCGTCTCAGAGGCCTCCATGCGCTGAATGGTGGGCACGGAAAGCCCCGATAGTTCCGCAAGCCGGCGCTGATCGATGCCGAGAAGCACCCTGGCTGCCCGCAATTGTGCCGCTGTGATCATAGGTCTGCCCCGGGGCTCCGAATCCCCCCAAACATCACTCCTGCATCATAAGTAATGATGTTAAAGTGTCAATAAGTGATGGATAAGATATCTGTTCTAAGGGTTCGTCCGCGGGGGCTGGCGGTTGATGCCGTCGGGGCCGAAACCATTGCGGCGGCGCGCCGTTACCTCGGGCGCGTAGCGACATCGCTACGCGGTAACCTTGCCGGCAATATCTGCTGGAATTGCGCGGATCGTTTCCTAGATCTGGTGCTATTGTTTTGTTCCGTATTTCAGGAGGCCTCGAATGATCCTGAAAAATGTTCTCGCCGCCGTCATTTTCGTCGCGCTAACGGCGTGGAGTAGTCTGTCGGTCGCGGATGAGTATCGTGCCGATGAGTTGCTCGGCCTCGATCTTCCGAAGGCGTTGCTTTCGCCGACGCCGCTCGGGCCGCCTTCCCATTTCGTGCCGGGTCCGCTCGACGCTACCGTCGATCGCGGCAGCGAGGGCGCGCAGGCCCGCGACGAACCCAACGCGGAGCCCAAAATCGCGGAACCGAAGCCCGAGCCCAAAACCGTTGTTCGCACGACCCGGATTGTGCCCGCGCGCGCGGACGAACGGCGTGTTACGCGTGCGCGCGCGGAAAAGCCGCGCGGCGTGGCTCAAGCGAAGCCGACGAAGCTGGCGCGGCGGCATACCAATCCGCTCGACGCCCAGGCGTTCGATACGCGGATTCAGGTGTGGCCGTGCAGGTCGGGCGGCATCTGCAACTGGAAGCGGTAAGGCGATCGCGAAATCGTAGAGATTGTAGGATGGGTTGAGCAAAGCGAAACCCATCCTACAAATCCATCCCGTCATTCCGGGCTCGTCGCCGTCATCGGGCCGCGCTTCGCGCGGACCCGTTGGCACCGGCCCGGAAATGACGGTGAGCGTGCGGGCGACGAGTCATCCCCCTGTCGCAAAACCGTCGGCCGTGAGTCAAAAAACCGTCGGCCTGGAGTCAAGTTGAGCGGGCAACCTCCGTCGTGATTCGACGAGGGTGCCGGCAATGGCGATTGCGATACGCGCGAAGCAAGATGTGACCCGGCGGTATCTGCTGGTCAGGTCGGCATCATCGGTCGCGCTGGCGGGATTGGGAAGTCTCGCCGGACCTTATCTCAGCCGCGCCGCGGATCGCCCGCGGATCGCGAGCGGAATTACCTCGGGCGATGTGTCCGCGGGCTCGGCGGTGGTGTGGGCGAGAGCCGACCGGCCGGCACGCATGCGGGTGGAATGCTCGACGCTCGAAAGCTTCAAGACCATCCTTCGCGTCGCATCGGCAGACGCGTTGCCGGAGCATGACTTCACGTCGAAAGTGCTGCTCGAAGGTCTGCCGCCCGGGCAGGATATTTTCTACCGGGTGCGGTTCGAGGACATCGGGGGAATACCTGGCGAAACCCAGGTCGGCCATTTCCGGACCGCGCCGGCGGACAAGAACTCGATCTCGTTTGTCTGGTCCGGCGATACCGCAGGGCAGGGTTGGGGCATCGATCCTGCCCGCGGCGGCATGCGAACCTACAAGACCATGCTCGAAAACCGTCCGGATTTCTTCATTCATTCCGGCGATCACATCTATGCGGACTGCCCCATCCCCACCGAGTTGAAACTGCCTGACGGCCGCACTTGGCGCAATATCGTCACGGAAGACAAATCAACCGTTGCGCATAGCCTCACGCAGTTTCGCGGCAACTACAAATACAACCTGCTCGACGCCAATCTGCGCGCCTTTAACGCTGAGGTCCCGATGTTCGCGCAGTGGGACGATCATGAAGTCACCAACGACTGGTCGCCGATCGGTACCGCCGACGAGACCGGGTACGCCGAGGACGGCACATCCCGCCTGGTTGCGCGTGCCCGCAGGGCGTTTTTCGAATTCATGCCGATCCGCAGCATTCCCGGGCAGGAGGGCCGGGTCTATCGAAAAATCGGATACGGGCCGCTGCTGGATGTCTTCCTGATCGACATGCGCAGCTACCGCGATTCCACCTGGAACAAGCGCGACGACCGTAGCGACACTTTTATCCTTGGCCCGATGCAACTGGCCTGGTTGAAGCGCGAACTCGCGGCTTCCGATGCCACCTGGAAAGTCATCGCCGCAGACCTGCCGATCGGGTTGGTCAGGGGGCTGCAGTTCTTCGGCCGCGTCGATATCGACGGCCGGTCCGGCGCCATGACGGTAACGCTGAAAGACGTCGACAATCGCGATCTATGGTCGGTCGAGATTGCGCCGCAGCCGGACGCGCGGCCGGGCAGGCTGCTCGCCCAGCACATCTGAGCTATTCAGCTTATCATGCCGGCTCAGCGCGCCACGAGCAGATAGCCGCCGAGCACCAGCAGCATCGAGAGTGCGATGAGCGCGCCGACCACGCCGGTGACGATCGCGAACAATTGGTTGGCCTCCAGCCACCGTCGCAATGCCTTGACCATTCTGTGACCTAACCCGATCTTGATTTGGAGACTGCGCTGCCGGCAGACTATACGCCGGATACGCTGTCTGATCTTGCCTTTCAACGCAACGCCCGTCCACGCGGCAGCCCCGGTCGTTCATCCCGGCGGTCTCAGGCCTTCAAGGAGTCATCATGGAATATCTGCAAACCCAGGGCATCAGCCTGCCGCGGCTTGGGCTCGGCACCTTTCGCATGCAGGGCGACGTCTGCCGCGCGGCGGTCGAAAGTGCGCTTGGTCTCGGCTATCGGCATATCGACACCGCCGAAATGTATGGCAACGAGGAGGCCATTGGCGATGCGATTGCCGCCGCCCGCGTCGCGCGTCAGGATCTGCACGTCACCACCAAGGTCTGGCACGAAAACCTCGCCCCGGATGCGATCCGCGGGGCGTTCGACGCCAGCCTGAAAAAACTGAAGCTCGATCATGTCGATCTCTATCTGGTGCACTGGCCGTCCAGGAACATGAACCTGCCGGCCATGTTCGAGACCCTGATGAAGCTGAAAGCTGAGGGCCGCACCCGCGCCATCGGCGTTGCCAATTTCAACGTCGCGCTCTTGAAGACGGTGGTCGAGGAGATCGGGGCGCCGATCGCCTGCAACCAGATCGAATACCATGTGATGCTCGACCAGACCCCGGTGCGCACATATCTGGCCGCGAAATCGATTCCGCTGGTGGCCTATTGCCCGCTGGCGCAGGGCCGCACCGCTTCCGATCCGACGCTGATGGCGATCGGCCGCAAGCATGGCGCCAGCGCCGCTCAGGTGGCGCTGAAATGGCTGCTCGACCAGGACGGCGTTGCCGCGATCCCGAAGGCGTCGCGCGCCGAGAGCCAAAAGGCCAATCTCGACGCGCTGAATTTCGGGCTCGACGACGAGGACATGCAGGCGATCGCGGGACTGCCGAAAAACCAGCGCTGCGTGAATCCCGGTTTCGCCCCGGCGTGGGATTAGGGCAAGGTCGTCATCCCTGCGTAACGGCTTCGCCCGTCATCCCCGCGTGCGTGCAACTGGGCTCATCGCTGGAGGCGCGCGCAAGAGCGCGCTCCTCAGGACGACGGCGGGGTATGCGGACAGAAAAGCAGGGTATGCGGGATAAAAAAGGAATGGCCCCTTGCGGGGCCATTCCTGTGTCGGCCTTTAGTATTCGTGGTGACGATGCTTGATGACCACCACCTTGTCCGCGTGGCGATTGCGCCAGCCTTCGTGCCAGCCGTGATCGCGATGTTCGCGGAACTCGGCGCGCGCGCCCGGCCGGTCATGGTCGCGATGCTTGATCACCACATCCTCAGCGCTCGCAATCGACGGCGCCGCGACGGCGATCGCGCCAAGGGCGGCGATGACGTATCCAAGCTTCTTCATATTGTTCTCCTCCGTTGAACGAGGATTAAACATCTGGGCCCCAGGGAACGTTCCCGGGGAACTCCAGGAGAATTCTGAACGGTTGTTCAGCAACGGCGAACTTGCGCGGTGTCAGCGCGCTCGTTCGCTATTTGCATTCATGCTGCGACGGGGTCGGGTTGCCATTGTCGGTGAATTTGCCGTCCTTGATGCTGTATTCTTCCTTCTGGTTGCGATTATACATCGCGCGCATGGTCCCATCGGGCTGCATGATGAGTCCGTACTCGCGGATTTGTTTGAGTCCCGGGAACTGAACGCGCAAATTCAGCATGCCATCTCCGGAAACCACCGCGCTGAGGATCTGGGCTTCGTCGGTGCTGTCGCCGAAGTTGCGCCGGTGCACGACCCGGCCGCCGGGCGTAATCTCATAGGCAAGCACTGTGCCTTTGTTTCTGTCGGGCGGGAGCGAACAGTCCAGCGACCACGATCCGATCAATCCCCACTTGCGCGTGGTCTCCGCCACCGTTTCGGCGGATGCGTTAACGGGGAGCATCAGCGAAAACAGCATCGTCAGCGCCAGCGCTCTCAAATGCCCGTTCAAATTCCGCTCCGCGTCAGTGAAAGCAGTTGTTGTCGGAATTTTAGCATTTCGATGTCCGCGCAATCCGCCGATATCAATCGGCATTTACACCCGTACCCGCGCTTCCACGTTCGCGCTCCGCGCCGGCACGCCGAACTCTTTTCGGCACACCTCGGCGAGCACGGCGACGCCTTCGCGGATCTGCTCATGCGATGGGCTGGCAAAACACAGCCGCAACCGGCTGCCGGCATAGGCCTTGTCGGTGGACCACTCCGGCCCCGGATTGATGGCGACGCCGGCGGCAAGTGCTGCCTGGTACAGCTTCAGGGTATCGACGTTGTCCGGCAGTTTCACCCACAGGAAGATGCCGCCTTTGGGATCTTCGAATTCCGCTGATGTTCCGAACTGCTCGTTGAGCGCTTCCATCAGCGTGTCGAGCTTGGCGCGCAGACCGCGCGTCAATTTCGGCACGTGGCTGACAAAATGCGGCGCGCAATATTCCGCCAGCACCATCTGCTCGAGCGCACCCGACCCGGCATCGGTCTTCAGCGCCAGCATCCGCGCCAGCATCGCCCAAGGGGCCACGATGAAGCCGACTCGCAGCGCCGGCGCGATCGATTTTGAAAATGAGCCGATGTGGATGACGTCGCCATTCCTGCTCATCGAGTACAGCGCGGGCGGGCGCTTGCCGTCCCAGATCAAATCGGCATAGCAATCGTCCTCGAAGATCGGCACGCCGTATGCTTGCGAAAGCCTCAAAAGTTCGACACGGCGCGTCTCGGGCATGATGGTGCCGGTCGGGTTCTGCACGGTCGGAATGGTGTAGATATATTTCGGCGTGATGCCGCGTGCCCTGAGGTCGCCGAGCGCCGTTGCCAGCGCGTCCAGCCGCATGCCGTCCTGGTCGAGCGGAATGCCGACCACGTTGACCCCAAGCCGCGTCAGCCGGTTCAGCGCGCCCTGATAGGTGTCCCGCTCGATAATGACGGTATCGCCGCGCGCCAGCAGCGTCGCGTTGACGAGGTCGAGCGCCTGCAGTGATCCGGAGACGATCAGAATGTCGTCGGCGGCGCAGTCGATCCCGGCGTCGCGCTTCAGTTTTCCCGTCAAAAATTCGCGCAGCGGACGATAGCCCTGCGGGCCGCTGGCAAGCCCGTAGGTGGCGAGCGTCTTGCCCTCGCGCCTGAGCACCGCGCTGACGGCGTCGATCAGGCCATCGACCGGAACCTGGTCGGGATCGTTATTGCCGCCCACAAAGCTGTATTTTGCAAGCCCCGTCCACTTCGCCGCGGGCGCGGGCAATCCGGCAGGCAGCAGTGGCGCGAAGTCGAACGATGCGGAGGTCATGGACGGCGTCTCCCTTACTTCTTCTTATTGGCGGCTTCCGACCATGGCGATTGAGACCGGACCTCGTCAACGATTTTTCCGGTCCAGGCCCGCTCCAGCGGGGCCGTTCACGGTGCGACGCCAGGGCCGTTCTGACCTGCGTAATGACGCTGGCGCGGGCGCACGAGTCCGGCTAATGCTCCCAGCACCCAAGCGAGACCCCAAGATGGCCGATCCGATCCAGGAAGTCCTGCAAGCCTTTGCCCACGGCGAACTCGTGGTGGTCACCGATGACGACGACCGCGAAGGCGAGGGCGATCTGATTGTCGCGGCGTCGCTCTGCACCGCCGAAAAGATGGCGTTCATCATCCGCCACTCCTCGGGCATCGTCTTCGCGCCGATCACCACCGAGGACGCGCGGCGGCTGCGGCTCGATCCCATGGTGGCGCATAACGAGTCCAGCCACACCACGGCCTTTACAGTCTCGATCGACTACAAGCCCGATGGCGGTACCGGGATTTCAGCGGACGAACGCGCCTCCTGCTGCCGCGCGCTGGCCAATCCGAACGCCGGCGCTAGTGATTTCGCGCGGCCCGGCCACGTGTTTCCGTTGATCGCACGCGACGGCGGCGTGCTGCTGCGCTCCGGCCATACCGAGGCCGCGGTCGATCTCTGCAAGCTAAGCG
>JAQGKJ010000424.1 GCA_028290165.1 Bradyrhizobium sp.
TTAGCTTTGCGCCTACACATCGGATTCGCATAAGGTATATTATGGAATATTTATATCCGTAATTAGATCAAATAGTTAGGTAGATATCGTTCTGAATCACACGAACTTTAGCTCTATTTCGGAATGACCGATCCAGATTCGATGACGCGCGCCGTTCCTGCGAATTCCCGGGCTCATCACGGCGCCCGCGAGCGCCGATATTGCCGCAACCCCCGGACACTGCAATAAGCCGCGTCGCGAGATGGCAGATGACCCGGCGGCAGCAGGTCCGTAAGGTGCATCTTCGCAAGAACAATAAGTCTCAGGGAGAGAGAACCAGATGAGTTTTTCACGACGGACGCTGCTGAAGGCGTCGGCTGCCTCGGCGGTTTTGGGCGGCATCGGCGCACCTTTTGTGGCGCGCGCGCAAACGGCCGAGTTCACCTACAAATATGCCAACAATGCGCCGGACTCGCACCCCATGAATGTGCGCGCCAGGGAGATGGCGGCGGCGATCAAGGCCGAGACCAATGGCCGCTTCGACCTGCAGATTTTCCCCAACAACCAGCTCGGCTCCGACACCGACATGCTGAGCCAGATCCGCTCCGGCGGCATCGAATTCGTCACGCTGTCAGGCATGATCCTGGCTACGCTGGTGCCGGCCGGCTCGATCTACGTCATTTGTTTTGCCTTCCCGGATTACGATACGGTCTGGAAGGCCATGGACGGCGATCTCGGCGCCTATGTGCGCGGCGAAATCGCCAAAGCCAATCTCGTGGCCATGGACAAGATCTGGGACAACGGCTTCCGGCAGACAACCTCCTCGTCGAAGCCGATCAACATCCCCGACGATTACAGGGGGTTCAAGATCCGGGTGCCGGTATCGCCCTTGTGGACATCGATGTTCAAGGCGTTCGACGCTTCTCCGGCCTCGATCAATTTCAGCGAGGTCTATTCGGCGCTGCAGACCAAGATCGTCGAAGGCCAGGAAAATCCGTTGGCACTGATCTCGACGGCGAAACTGTACGAAGTGCAGAAATATTGCTCGCTGACCAATCACATGTGGGACGGCTTCTGGTTCCTAGCCAATCGCCGCGCCTGGGAGGCAATTCCGGAAGACCTGCGCGCGATCGTCGCCAAAAATATCAATGCCGCGGCGGTGAAAGAACGCGGCGACACCGCGAAGTTGAATGCGACCTTGCGCGGCGAACTCGAGGGCAAAGCGCTGGTGTTCAATCAGCCGGACGTCGGCCCGTTCCGCGAGAAACTGCGTTCGGCCGGGTTCTATTCGGAGTGGAAGGGCAAATACGGCGATCAGGCGTGGGCGCTGCTGGAGAAATCCGTCGGCAAACTGTCGTAACCGGCGGCCCAAGAATCACCCAATAACAAGAATCGCCCAATAACCGGCAAAGGCACGGCCATGGCTCATGCCGAACTTTCACAAGTGGCGGCCGGCGAGGCGATCTCCCCTCGCCGCCGCTTTCCGGCGGCATCGCTTGAAGCAGCCCTTGGAATGCTGGTCGAAATTCCGGCAGCGCTTCTGGTCGTCGCCGAGATCGTGATCCTGTTCGCGGGCGTGGTCGCGCGTTACGGCCTGCACCGGCCGCTGATCTGGTCGGACGAGCTCGCCTCGATCCTGTTCCTGTGGCTGGCGATGCTGGGGGCCGCGGTGGCATTTCGTCGCTCCGAACACATGCGAATGACCGCGATCGTTGCCAGCGCTCGACCGGCGATGCGGGCCTATCTGGACGTGGTCGCGACGTCAGCAGCGCTTGGCTTCCTGCTGCTGATCGCCTGGCCGGCCTACGAATACGCCTATGAGGAAAGCTTCATCACCACGCCGGCGCTGCAGATTCCCAACATCTGGCGCGCCGCGGCGCTGCCGGTCGGCACCGTCCTGATGGCGCTGTTTGCGTTGCTGCGGCTGGCACGGACCGGCGATATCAGGATCCTTGCGAGCGCGGTGCTGTCCGTTGGCCTGCTGATGGCGGTGTTCTGGCTGGCGCAGCCCTGGCTGCGTCCGCTCGGCAATATCAATTTGATCATCTTTTTTGTTGGTGTCGCCGGGTTTTGCGTCTTTACCGGGGTGCCGATCGCGTTCGGCTTTGGCCTTGCGATCTTCGGGTATCTGGCGCTGACCACGCACACACCGCTGATGGTGCTGGTCGGCCGCATGGACGAGGGCATGAGCCACCTCATTTTGCTCTCGGTGCCGCTGTTCGTGTTCCTCGGCCTTTTGATCGAGATGACCGGCATGGCGCGTGCCATGGTGGCGTTCCTCGCCAGTCTGCTGGGTCACGTCCGTGGCGGGCTGCATTACGTGCTGGTCGGCGCGATGTATCTGGTGTCCGGCATCTCCGGCTCGAAGGCCGCGGACATGGCCGCCGTAGCCCCGGTGCTGTTCCCTGAAATGAAAGCGCGGGGCGCAAAGCCCGGCGATCTCGTGGCCCTGCTGGCGGCGACCGGCGCGCAGACCGAAACCATTCCGCCAAGCCTGGTGCTGATCACCATCGGCTCGGTGACCGGCGTTTCGATTTCGGCGCTGTTTACCGGC
>JAQGKJ010000316.1 GCA_028290165.1 Bradyrhizobium sp.
GCATTGCGCGGAGCTTCCAGATCCCGCGGCCGTTCAAAAGCATGACGGTCGTCGAAAACCTGATGGTGGCGCTTGACTTCGTGAGCATCGTAGAAGACTTCGTCTCGACCACCGCGCAGCGGCGCGATGCCGCGATGTCGATCCTGACGCGGACGGGCCTCGCGTCCAAGGCCGACATATCGACCACGAAACTCAGCCAGGTGGAACTGCGCAAGATGGAGCTTGCGCGTGCCATGGCGACGCGCCCGAAACTCCTGATTTCCGACGAGGCCATGGCCGGCCTTTCCAGTTCCGAGGTCGATGAGGTGCTTGATCTCCTCATGAGCCTTGCGGGCGAAGACATCACCATCATCATGATCGAGCACATCATGCAGGCTGTAATGCGATTTTCGCAGCGCGTGATGTGTCTCGACGCCGGCAAGATCATCGCGATCGGCGCGCCGGCCGAGGTGATGGCGAACCAGCGGGTGCAGGAGGCCTATCTTGGCACTTAGCCTCGCCATCACCGGCCTTGACGCGGGTTACGGCGCCGTGAAGGCGCTGCGAGGCGTCACGCTCCATGTCGAGGCTGGCGAGACCGTCGCATTGCTTGGCACCAACGGCAATGGCAAGAGCACGCTGATGAAGTGCATAGCGGGCCTGGTTCGCCCGCAGCGCGGCGGCATGTCGCTGACGATCGACGGAAACGCGCACGATCTGACCAGGCTGTCGCCCGAGTCCATCGTCGATCTCGGTGTGGCGCTGGTTCCCGAGGGACGCCGGTTATTTCCAAAACTGACCGTGCTGGAAAATCTGATGCTCGGCGCCTTCCGCCGGGCCGCCCGCCGCGACATCGACCGTAACCTCGCGCTCGCTTACGAAACATTTCCGACGCTTCAGGAGCGGCAGAAACAACTCGCCGGCACCTTGTCAGGCGGGCAACAACAGATGCTCGCCATCGCGCGCGCGCTGATGTCGTCGCCACGCCTGCTGTTGATCGATGAGCCTTCGGTAGGCCTGTCGCCGCTGCTGGTTTCGCAAACCATCACCAAGATCGGCGAGCTCAATCGGCGTGTCGGCCTGACCGTGCTGATGGCGGAACAAAACTTCAATCAGGCGATCCGCATCGCCGATCGCGGTTACATCATCGTTCACGGCGAGATCGTGGTCGCGGCCGGTTCGGTCGACGAATTGAGAGGCAACGATATCGTCAAGCGGCTCTATCTCGGCGGGATCATATGATCCAGCTTAAGCCCTGCACGGCTGTGGCGCGCGCCCGATCTCCTGCGGCGCGATCCGGTGAGCGCACAAAAAGGAGGAGGGTTCGGCTTCGGCCGGCTCACGATTTTTCTGCTACGATAGCTGCGGCGCAGGAACACAGATCAAGAACAGAGATCAACGGAGCCTATTGATGCGCGCCCTTGTCTTGCTGGCCGCATTGTTGATCGGCCTCGCCTTCCCTGCCCGCGCCGGCGACGATATCGCTGCCGCGCAAAGCCTCATTCGATCCCAGGCCGATGCTTTCAGCCGTGACGAAGCGGCGGCGGCCTATTCCTATGCGGCGCCGGCGATCCATGGCCTGTTCCCGCAGGCCGACATCTTCATGAGCATGGTGCGCGACAGCTATGCCCCGGTCTATCGCCACAAACGTTTCGAGTTCGGCGAGGCGCTGGTGTCGGACGGCCAGATCGCGCAGCGCGTTCACATCGTCGACGCCAACGGCGCGCCGTGGGAGGCGCTGTATATGCTGGAGCAGGAGCCGGACGGCAGCGTCAAAATTTTGGGCTGTGTCCTGCTCAAGCCCGGCCAGGCGGTGTGAAACACCGCACCGGCGCCGACCGCTGCGGCGCGGTCACCCCGCGACGTTCGCAATCGCACCTCACGCCAACGCCAGCCGCGAGCGCGCCCGAAGCAACAGCGCCACCATGATGGTGATGTTGAGCGCATTCCAGCCGAGCCCGTTCAGGAACGCGGCCGCGTAGGAATTGGTCGCATCGAAGATCACGCCGGACACCCAGCCGCCGAACGACATGCCGAATACGGAAGCAAGAATCACGATGCCGACGCGGGTGGCGGCCTCGCGCGCCGGCATCGCCTCGCGCACGATGATGGCATAGCTCGGCACGATGCCGCCCTGGAACAGGCCGAACATCGCGGAGATGATATAGAGCGAGGTCAGGCCATCGAAAAACAGATAGAACAACAGCGCAAAGCCTTGCGCGACCGAGCCGATCAGGAGCGTCCGGATGCCGCCGATCCTGTCGGCGAGAAACCCCGATCCGATGCGGCTGACGACGCCGAACGCCATCATCAGGGACAGCATCTCGGCGCCACGCGCCACGCCGTAGCCGAGATCGCCGCAATAGGCGACGATGTGGACCTGCGGCATAGCCATCGCCACGCAGCAGGAAATGCTGGCGACGCACAACAGCACCGTCAGTGTATTGGTCGAGATCTGCAGATCGACCCGCGGCGGCGGCGCATTCTCGTGATCGCGCGTCGTGGCGCCGCCGATCTGGGCGCGCAGCAGCACCAGCATGATCGTCATCGTCACCGCGCAGAACAGGCCGATGGCGATGTGGGTGGTGCGCCAACCGGCCGACTCTACACCCCAATTGATCAGCGGCGGCCAGATCGTGCCGCCGACATAATTGC
>JAQGKJ010000317.1 GCA_028290165.1 Bradyrhizobium sp.
GGAAGAGCGCTACAAGAAAATGTCCAAGGTCGGCGTGCGGAACATCGACGGCTACAATGCCCGCCTGGTGGAGGCGCGATCCAAGGGCGAAGCGCTGACACGCACGGTTCATACCGGCTTCGACAAGGAAACCGGCAAGGCGGTCTACGAAGATGAAAAGCTCGATCTCGATCCGCTGCCCTATATCGTCATCATCGTCGACGAAATGGCCGACCTGATGATGGTTGCCGGCAAGGACATCGAAGGCGCGGTGCAGCGCCTGGCACAGATGGCGCGTGCCGCCGGCTTGCATGTGGTCCTCGCCACCCAGCGGCCGTCGGTCGACGTCATCACCGGCACCATCAAGGCGAATTTCCCGACCCGCATCTCGTTTCAGGTCACCTCGAAAATCGACAGCCGCACGATTTTGGGCGAGATGGGCGCCGAACAGCTGCTCGGACAGGGCGACATGCTCTATATGGCCGGTGGCGGACGCATCAGCCGCGTGCACGGCCCCTTCGTCTCGGACGAAGAGGTCGAGAAGGTGGTGCGCCATCTCAAAACGCAGGGTCAGCCCGAATACCTCGAGGCGGTCACCGCGGAAGAGCCGACCGACGAAGACGGCGCGGTATTCGACTCCACCGGGATGGGCGGCGATGGCGGCGGCGACCTGTTTTCGCAGGCGGTAGCGATCGTCAAGCGCGACCGCAAGGCCTCCACCAGCTACATTCAGCGCCGGCTGCAAATCGGATATAACCGCGCCGCGTCGCTGATGGAACGCATGGAGCTGGAAGGAATCGTCGGACAGGCGAATCACGCCGGAAAGCGCGAAATTCTGGTCGAAGAAGAAGAAAGCCGCTTTTGAGAAGCATATTGGGTCAAATAGCGGCAGGAGTTGGCATTATTTTTTCACGGAAAAACGATACCTCCTTTTGCCGAAACCACGGTAAAATGGCAGGAAGCCTGACAGGACGACGTGTTGAATAGAAATCCAAGTCTTCAAATGACCGAACAATTCGCTGAGGCCGCGATGCGCCGCGGCCTGGCGTTGCTGATCGCGGCATCCATAGCCAGCGTGGTGACGCTATCTGCCGTGACATCTTGTTCGGCGCAGACCGTCCCCATCCCAAAGCCCGCGCCAAAAGGGCGCGACACGCAAATGAGCGCGTCGGACTCGCAGAGGGGCCCGATGACGACTGGCGCAACCCCGGTGGCGCCGCCGAATCCGGTAATTCCCGATCCGCGCCGCAATCTGCCTGCCAGTATTTTTGCGACATTCGATGCCAATCAAAAGGCGCAGGCCGCCAGAGTGAGCTCCTATCTGTCGTCGCTGCAGACGGTGGTCGGAAATTTCGTCCAGGTCGGACCCGACGGCAGCAAGACCAAGGGGGACTTCTACATCCAGAAGCCTGGCAAGGTGCGTTTCGAATATGAAGCGCCGAGCCCGATCGATATCATCGCGGACGGCTCGTCGCTAGCAGTGCGCGACCGCAAGCTTGCGACCCAGGACATCTATCCGTTGTCGCAAACGCCGCTGCGCTATCTGCTGTCGGACCGCATCGATCTGTTGAAGGACACCAATGTCGTGAGCGTGACGGCCGATGATCTCTTCATCAGCGTCACGATCGAGGAAAAGCAGGCGCTGATCGGCACCAGTCGCCTGATGCTGATGGTCGGAGCCAAGGACGGTCAGCTCAAGCAGTGGACGGTGACCGATCCGCAAGGCTATGACACCACCGTTGCGGTCTACAATCTGGATACCTCAAAGAAAGTCGATCCCGGCCTGTTCAAGATCGACTTTACCAGCTACGCAACACCGCCGGGTTAGCCGCTGTCTGGTGCTAGCGCACCATCCCGGAATGACAAGGGGATTGGATTGCTTCGTCGCTTGCGCTCCTCGCACCGGCGGTAATACATCCTCCCCATGCGTTTCTCCCTGACAACATGGAATATCAATTCGGTGCGTCTGCGTATCGATCTCGTCGCCAAATTCATCAAGGCGGTGAGGCCGGATGTGCTGTGCCTGCAGGAGACAAAGTGCATCGATGACGCGTTTCCGCTGAAGCGTTTCAGGCGCCTCGGCTATGAACATGTCGCGCTGAACGGGCAGAAGGGCTATCACGGCGTTGCCGTGATCTCGAAGCTGCCGTTCGAGACCAGCGACATCCGCACCTTCTGCGACAAGATCGATTCGCGTCACATTTCGGTTGCGTTCGGCGAGAAGGCGCAGCTGGCGAAGCCGCTGATCGTCCATAATTTCTACGTTCCGGCCGGCGGCGATATTCCCGATCCCGCGCTCAATCCGAAATTCGAGCACAAGCTGCAATTCCTCGACGAGATGAAGGCGTGCGAGCCGTTGCATCCGCGCGGCGACGATCGGCATATCCTGGTCGGCGATCTCAACGTCGCGCCGCATGAGAACGACGTGTGGTCGCACAAGCAATTATTGAAAGTCGTGTCGCACACCCCGATCGAATGCGAGAAGCTGCTGGCCGCGCAAACGCACGGCGAATGGATCGACGTCGCGCGCGAGCGGATTCCCTTGTCGGAAAAAGTCTATACCTGGTGGAGTTATCGCGCCGCCGACTGGACGCTGGCCGATCGCGGCCGCAGGCTCGACCACATCTGGGTATCGCGCGCCCTCAAAGAGGCGGTCAGCGATTTCCGCATCACGCGGGACGCGCGCGGCTGGGAGCGGCCCTCCGACCACGTCCCGGTCACGGTGACGCTGGAGGTGTGAGTTCAACTTTCGCCACAACAAAGGTGGGCTCCCTCTCCCTATGGGAGAGGTGAGGGCAGCCGTTGCGGCCGATTCTGATTCATGGATCAAATACTCAGCTTGGCGCCCGCCATCAAAATATCGCTGGCGATCTGGCTGGTGCGGTTGGCGAACTCGTCGCGCAGCCGGCGCGCCGCGGCGGGATCGCTTTCCAGCACGCGCTGAAACAGGCTGCGCGCGACCCGAATCACCGATGAATGTTCCAGCGCGGTCGCGGTGGATGGCCGCCGCATCGCTGCGATCAGCGCGAGCTCGCCGATCAGCGCACCGGGACCGGCAACGACTTCGGCGCCCGCGCCGTCTTCGATCCGGAACGCGCCGCGCTGAACGATGAAGCCGGCATCGGCCTCGTCGCCGGCGTTGAACAGCACATCGCCGCGGGCGAAATCGCGCTGCTCGGAGCCGATCGCCAGCATGCGCAGCGCGGTCGTCCCCAACAGGCGCAGTGTCGGGACGCGCTCGAGCAGGGCAACATCATCTTCGATCGACATGCAG
>JAQGKJ010000320.1 GCA_028290165.1 Bradyrhizobium sp.
ATATCGATGACGGCCTGCTTGATCTCGCGATACACCATGCCCATGAAATTCAGCGGCTGGTACAGCTGGATCATCATGGCATTGACCATGACGAAGTCGCCGACCGTATTCTTGCCGCTGCGGACGCCGATCGCGCACATCAGCATGGTCGCGGTAAGGCCGGCCGTGAAGATGATCGCCTGCCCGGTATTGAGCAGCGCCAGCGAGGTATAGGTTTTCACGCTGGCGCGCTCGTAGCGCTCCATCGAACGGTCGTAACGGGTGGCCTCGCGCTCCTCGGAGCTGAAATATTTCACCGTCTCGTAGTTCAGAAGCGAGTCGATTGCCTTGGTGTTGGCCTCGGTGTCGGAATCGTTCATCTTGCGGCGGATCTCGATCCGCCATTCGGTCGCGAGATAAGTATAGTACATGAAGATCACGACCGTGATCATCGTGACGAGCACGTAGCGCCAGTCGAACTTCCAGAGCAGCACCGCCATCAGCAGCGAAACCTCGACGATAGTCGGCACCAGTTGCAGGATCACCATCCGCACGATGACTTCGATGCCGGTGCGGCCGCGCTCCAGGACGCGCGTCAATCCGCCGGTCTTGCGCTCCAGGTGAAAGCGCAGCGAAAGCTCATGCATATGGACGAAGGTGCGATAGGCGAGCTTGCGCACCGCGTGCATCGCCACGCGCGCGAAGATTCCATCGCGCCATTGGGTCAGGACCGCCATCAATATGCGAAGACCGCCGTAGCTCAGCGTCATGATCAGGGGCGAAGCGATCAGCCACAGCTGCCAGTTCGACGATTGCACCGGCGCGGTATCCGCCCCGGTCAGGGCGTCGATCGCCCATTTGAACGTGAACGGCACCGCAAGCGTCGCCAGCTTGGCGACCAGCAGCAGCACCATCGACCAGACCACGCGCATCTTGAGATCGGCGCGATCGCTGGGCCATATGTAGGGCCACAGATGCAGCAGCGTCCCGATCAAGGTCGCCTGTTCGATTGACTTGCCGGTAGGCGGCTGCGCTTCGCCGGCGCCCCCGGCCGAATCAGTGTGAGCCATCAATAAGAGCCTGGGGAATCGACGCGGCGCGCGTTTTGATCTTCATTCTTCCCGTCATATCATTCTTCCCGTCATATAGAGCGTTTACATGCCGCATGCACGCTTTCGGGAAGCAATTCTTTAGCGATTTGCAGGCATTTGCGGATAGATTCACTCGTCTGCACGAATCACCAGACTTGACGCTTTTCCGCTGCAGTGCCACATGGCCGGGATGAACAAGATCAAAACAGTCTGTGTCTATTGCGGCTCCGGCCCCGGCACAAACCCCCGCTTCGTCGAAGCCGCCATCGCCCTGGGCAAGGCGCTTGCCGAGAACGGCATCCGGCTGGTCTATGGCGGCGGCTCGATCGGCCTGATGGGCGCCGTGGCCACATCCGTGCTCGATCACGGCGGCACCGTGACGGGCATCATCCCGGATTTCCTCACCATCCGCGAAAACGCGCTCAAGCGCGTTCAGGAAATGATCGTCACCCCCGACATGCACGAACGCAAGCGGCTGATGTTCGAGCGCTCCGACGCGTTCGTGGCGCTCCCCGGCGGTATCGGCACGCTGGAAGAACTGGTGGAGCAGCTGACCTGGCAGCAACTGGGTCGCCACTCCAAGCCGGTGCTGCTTGCCAACATCGACGGCTTCTGGGAGCCACTGCTTGCGCTGCTTTCGCACATGCGGGCAACGCAATTCATTCGGCCCACTCTGGCGATCGATATCCTCAAGGCCGAACGGGTCGAGGATATCCTGCCGCGGTTGCGCGCCGCCGCCGCGCGCGCGCCTGAAGGGACCGAGCAGATGGCGCCCGAGATCGTACGCCGCCTCTAGCCTCTCGCGATGCCACAGCATCATTCACCCGGGAACGTCACCGCCTCGATCCGATTGCCGTCGGGATCGACGACGAAGGCTGCGTAGTAGCGTACACGATCGTGCGGACGCAGGCTTGGGGCGCCATCCGAGCCGCCTCCGGCCTTCAGCGCCGCGGCGTGGAACGCATCGACATCGCCGGTTGATCTGGCGCGAAGACAGATATGGACGCCGCTCTCAGGCGCGACCTTTGCCGTATCGGCGCGCAGGTTGATCCAGAACTCCGGATATTTTTTCCCAAAACCGATCGTCGCCGGGCGCGTGACCAGGCGCGATAGGCCCAGCGCTGCGAGCGTGGGTTCATAGAAGCGCGCGGCGCGTTCGAGATCGCTGACGCCGACGGAGACATGGTCGATCATGGATGGGCCTCCCGGTCTCTCACCGCCGTTGCGAGGAGCACTTGCGACGAAGCAATCCCTCCTTCTTTTACGTGGCGAGATGGATTGCTTCGCGCAATGACGGTGGTGTTGATTGGTCGCGGGGACTCACGCCGGCGCGCCGGACTTCACCAGCTTGTAGATTACCGAATCCATCAGCGCCTGAAACGACGCGTCGATGATATTGGGCGACACGCCGACCGTGGTCCAGCGCTCGCCCTCCTCGTCTTCGCTCTCGATCAAGACCCGCGTTACCGCCTCCGTGCCGCCATTGAGGATGCGCACGCGGTAATCGACCAGCTTCAGGCCCTCGATGTATTTCTGGTATTTGCCGAGATCCTTGCGCAGCGCGACGTCGAGCGCATTGACGGGACCGTTGCCTTCCGCCGCCGAGATCAGCCGCTCGCCGGCGACATCGACCTTCACCACCGCCATCGCCACCGTGATGCGCTGGCCGTTGGCGTTATAACGTTGCTCGACATTGACGTCGAATTGCTCGACCCGGAAATATTCAGCCACCCGGCCGAGCGTGCGCCGCGCCAGCAGGTCGAACGAGGCGTTGGCGGACTCATAGGCATAACCCGCCGCTTCACGCTCCTTCATTTCCTCGACGAGGCGAGCCAGTTTTGGATCATTCCTGTCGTAGGCGATACCGGCGCGCTCGAGTTCAGCGATGACGTTGGAGCGGCC
>JAQGKJ010000337.1 GCA_028290165.1 Bradyrhizobium sp.
GCGCGGCCCGCTCAATATCGCCCGCCCGGTGCAGGGCTGGCCGGTGATCGTCCAGGCCGGCGCTTCGGAGGACGGCAAGCAGCTTGCGGCGGAGACCGCGGATGCCGTCTTCACCGGCGGCGGCAGCCTTGCCGACGGTCAAAAACTCTATGCCGACATCAAGGGCCGCATGGACCGGCTCGGCCGCGACCGCGACCACCTGAAGATCCTGCCGGGCGCCTTCGTCGTGGTCGGCGACAGCCTTGAGGAGGCGAAAGAAAAGCGCGCTTTGCTCGACAGCAAGGTGCACTACGACAGCGCCATCGCCTCGCTCTCGGTCATCCTCGGCACCGACGCATCCGGTTTCGACCCCGACGGGCAGCTGCCGCCGATCCCCGAAACCAACGCAAGCAAGAGCGGCCGTCAGCGCCTGGTCGACCTCGCCGCCCGCGACAAGCTCACCGTGCGCCAGCTCGCGCAACGGGTCGGCGGCTATGGCGGATTGTCCTTTGTCGGCACGCCGGCCCTGATCGCCGACCAGATGGAAGAATGGCTGACCAGCTACGGCTCCGACGGTTTCAACATCATGTTCCCGTTCCTCCCTGCGGGCCTCGACGATTTCGTCGACAAGGTGGTGCCGGAACTGCAGCGACGCGGAATTTTCCGCAACGAGTATGAGGGCAAGACGTTGCGGGAAAATCTTGGGCTGCCCCGGCCGAAAAACCGCTTCTTTGACGCTTAGCCGGAAAAGTCGGCGCGGCTTTTGCGACCATCATCCGCCCTCTTAGGCAGGAAGATGCGCACGGAGGAAGGAACGTATTTGGCGTACCGCCAGGGGTATCCGCTCCTTGGGCTCCTTCCAGGGGAACATGCTCACTTCGGCCTTCGGCGCGAGCATCGCGGCCTCCATGGCGACCGCATACGGATGCGCCGGGATATTATCGGGCAGGATCAATACGGGGGTCTGGCAATTGCGCACGAAATCGCGCGTCACGGTGAAGACGAAATCGGGGTCGGTGCGGTACATCCTGGTCAGGAATTTGTCGACCATTTCCCTCGTGATGTCGGGCCGCCGGGTGATCAGCTCCGGGCCCCAGCCCTTCATGTTGTTCTCGTAGAAAAGGTCGCGCATCTCCGGACGCGACCCGCTCGGCTGCGCCAGCACGGCTGCGACAATGCGATCAGGTGCCCGCTGCAACAGGTTCCAGATCATCGGGCCACCAATGCAGAATCCCAGCACCAGGAACTTGTCGATGCCCAAATGGTCCATCAGACCGAGGTGGTCATCGGTGTATGCATCCCACGGCCGGTCGACTTCGAGCGGGCCGGAGGACTGGCCGCCATTGGCGTTGCGCAGGTCGGACGCGATGCAATGATATTCTCCTTTGAACTCCTCCATCGGATTAAAGGGCGAGTTGAGGGTTAGGCCGGAGATGATCGAGTTCAGCCCCCCGCCGGCAATGACCAACAACGGAAAGCCGGAACCGGCCTCCTCAAAGTGGATGCGAACGGCGCCTTTCTCGTAAGTGCCCATGGCAGTTCCTCCTTGCCCGGTCTGCTGAGCGAACAGGCGCGTACCCGCGGTAGCCACCGCAGTCGCCGCGACAGCCGTTGCCAGTATGGTGCGTCTGATTGGATCCATCCGGCTTGCTTCCCGGTCCTTGGTAACGCCGCTGCGTACCGTTCGAAGCGCCAAAACGCTGTGTTGATGACGGCAGCCGTGGTGCGCAATCTCGTAGCACAGCTTCTCCTGGCGCTGGAGGGCCGACGCCCGCTTGTGCCGGCGAGGTGGGATTTTCCGCCGCAAATATAGAAGGCGGCGCGCTTTCCGAAAAAGCTCGACCTGACCGGCCGAAAAACCGCTTCTTCAAGGGGCTAATCGCAGGGAATCGCGCCGGTTTTTGCCCGCAAAACCTTGACTTTGGGCGGATCGAGGCTAGGTTGCGCGGCAAATGCGGGCCTGATTGGCCGGCGCCCGATTCCAGAAATCAAAGGTTTTGAACATGGCCAAAGCGGTCACCATCAAGGTCAAGCTCGTTTCCTCGGCGGATACCGGCTTCTATTACGTTGCCAAGAAGAATTCGCGCACCATGACCGACAAGCTGGTCAAGAAGAAATACGACCCGGTCGCGCGCAAGCACGTCGAATTCCGCGAGTCCAAGATCAAGTAAGATCGCGGAACGCTACTGACTTCAACGGGGCCTCAGGGCCCCGTTTTTATTTTTGGTTTCTATTTTTGGCCTACGCCGCTCGCACCAGCGGCCGTTCGGTCGGCCGTATCAGCGCAAATGCCACCTGGATAATTCCGGCCGCAAGACCCAAGGCGATGCCGATCCGCCAGGCCATGGTGTAGGAGCCGAGCGCGTCGTACAACACGCCGCCGCCATAGGCGCCCATGAAACTGCCGAGCTGATGGCTCATGAAGGCGAGCCCCTGGATCATCGCCTGCCATTGCAGCCCGAACATCTCGGCGACGGCGCCCGCGACCAGCGGCCCGACGCCGAGCCACAAAAATCCCATCATCGCGCCGAACACCAGCGTGGTTGCCGGCGTCGGCGGGAGCATGAAGTACCAGGCGAGTGCCAGCGAACGGAAAACGTAGATGCCGCCCAACAGCGCCAGTTTGTTCCAGCGCTGGCCCGCCCAGCCGAAGAACAGGCTGCCGAGCACGTTGAAACCGCCGATGACACCGAGCGTCTGTGCGCTCAGCATCGGGTCCATGCCGCAGATCGCCAGATAGGACGGCAGATGCGTGGTGATGAAGACAAGCTGCATGCCACAGACGAAGTAGGCGCAGGTCATCACCACGAACGAGGCATTGCCGAATGCGATTTTCGCCGCCACCGCAGCCGAAGTGTCGGCGATCTGGTCGGGCGCTCGCGACGGCAGCGGGACCTTGTCGACCCTGCCGGCGAATCAGGCTGCCGGCAGCAGCGCCAGCGATAAAACGACAAAACCAACGAGGCCCGTTCGCCAGCCATAACCCTCATTCAGCATCTGCCCGATCGGCGCCGACAACAGCGCGCCGAGCGATCCCGCCGCCGAGACGATGCCGAGCACCGTGCTGCGCACGGACGCGGGCACCGCTCGCGTCGCCACCGACATCGCGATCGCAGCCGCCGTGCAGGCCAGCGACGTCCCGATCAGCACGCCTGCCCCTAGCAGGACGCTTAAAAAACCCTGCGCGCTCGCCATCAGCACGAGGCCGGCAATGTACAGCAGCGCCCCCACCATCATGATGACGCGAAAGCCGTAGCGCACCGTCAGCGCGCCGGCGAGCGGCTGCAGAAATCCCCAGGCGAGGTTTTGCACGGCTATGGCTAGGGTAAAGTCGGATACCGATATCCCGACATCATGGGTCAGAGGCTGCAGAAAAATACCAAGCGACTGGCGCAGGCCCATGCTCAGGCTGAGCATCAGCGACGCGCCGATCAGGATGGGAAGCGTGGGACGGAGGATTTGCAGCAGGGGCATTTCTTCTTGTTGTCCTTTAGGTCGCAGGTTCGAAATCCGCGACCTGGCGTCAAACGGGGCTTGATTACACCGATCTGTGCAACTAAATACGAGGCGTGCCGTTGTCAAGCAAAAAAGAACACAGGTCTGTGTAATGATGTCCTCACCCGCAAAGCCGACCATGAAAGAGCGGATTCTCGAAACCGCCGACCGGCTGTTTTATCTGCAGGGCATTCGGGCCGTCGGCGTCGATACCATCGCCGCCAAGATCGGCATCTCCAAGCGCACGCTCTACAATCATTTTCCTTCGAAAGACGAGTTGATCAGGGCCTACCTCGCACGCCGCTTCAAACAGGTTCCGGCATCGGAAAAAGCGCCTGCCGAACAGATCCTCGGTACATTCGATTCGCTGGAGCGGCGTTTCGGCAGCAAGGGTTTTCGCGGCTGCCCGTTCGTCAACGCAGTCACCGAACTCGGCGCGGAGGATCTGGCGGTCCGAAAGATCGCGATCGCATTCAAGGAAAGCCGCCGCGTCTGGTTCCGCGATCTGTTGCAGCAGCTCGATGTTGCCGATGCGGATGGCATCGCGACACAGCTCCAACTGCTCGTCGATGGAGCGATCGCCACCGATCTGGTGCGAAATGATCCCTCAATCGCCCGCGCCGCGAAGGAAACCGCGCGCGTGCTGCTGGAGAATGCGGGGGTTAGCCTTGACGAGCCGACGAAACCTGGAAAGGCGGCGAAGAAGCGCGCTTCCGCTCCATCCCCACGCAGTGCCGCCATCACCCGTGAAGGCGGGTGATCCAGTCGCAGCGACTACGCCGCCTGCGCCACCACGCGGTTGCGGCCGTCATGTTTGGCCCGGTAAAGCGCGATGTCGGCGCGCTTCAGCACGTCGCCAACCGCTTCGCCCTTCAGTTCCAGGGTCGACAGCCCGATCGAGATCGTGACCTCGATGCGTTTTGCGCCCTTGTTGACCGCGAACGGCTCGCCCGCGATCGAGCGCCGCAGCCGCTCCGCCACCATCCCCGCGACATGCAAG